>CAXMSI010000006.1:10591-20392 GCA_964196085.1 uncultured Acidimicrobiia bacterium
CACCGACAAGTTCCCAGCCAACTATGAGCTGAACAATATTGGGTGAAGCAACAAGCACAAGCATGGCGCCTGCAAACAGTGAGAGCGATGCGAAGAACCCCGCATACCGGATCTCGCCCTTCATGTAACTAGAGGCGTAAATGAAGACCAACAAGGCAACTGTGCCGACCACGAAATACATCATGGAAGAAAGGCCGTCCACGACCCAGCCCCACTCGATGTGGAAACCTTGTCCGACTGAACCAATAGCGAACGTGCCTTCGTAAACAACGCCTTCGGTGATGGTGAGGAACCAGAGCCAAGCACCGTGAAGGAACACGTATGACATCATGCCGATGGCGATTCGTGAGCCCCACTTCTCGTCCTTCTTGCCGAGTGCAAGGATTGCCAGAGCTGCAACAAACGGAAGCACCAGCATGATCCAAGCGTTCTCTGCAGCCCATCCACCCGTGCCCACGGCTTCGTGGATTTCTTCACCGTGCTCTTGGGCGAATGCTGCGATGTTGATAAGAGCGTTCATGCGTTAGCCCTTCATCAGGTTGAAGTCGTCGAGGTTTGCTGTGGCCCGGTTTCGGAATACGAGGATCACAATGGCGAGACCAATGCCTACTTCTGCCGCAGCGACAGTGATCATGAAGATGGTGAAGACCTGCCCGATAACGTTTGTGGTGCCCCACACACTTTCGAAGGCGATGAGGTTGATGTTGACAGCATTCAGCATGAGCTCAATAGCTAGGAGCACCATCACAGCGTTGCGCCGTGCCAGCAGTCCATACACACCGAAACTGAAGAGAGCAGACGAAAGGATCAGAACCGGAACGACGCTCATACCGCGTTCCTTTCTTCTTCTTCAAGTGGCGTGAGGTCCTTGCGGGCCAGCACGATGCCACCGACGAGAGCAGCAAGCAGTAGGAATGAAATAATTTCGAACGGCAAGACAAACCGACCGAGCAGTGCGAAGCCGAGATCTGCGGTGTCGACCGTCTCCCCAATGCCAACAAGGTCGGTGTCTTTGAATGCGTATATCGAAGTGCCGGCAAGGAGCAAGAACAGCAGACCCGCAGTCATTGCAGCGAAACCTCGCTGCTCCTGGTCAAGGCTGGCCTCACGTCCCATTGGAGCGCGAGTGATCATCACGCCGAACAAGAACAACACAATGACAGCCCCTATGTAGACCATTATGAGCACCCAGGCAACGAACTCAGCCGACAGCAGTATGAACAACCCAGCGGTTGCTCCAAGGGTGCCCGTCAGGTAAAGCGCTGAGTGCATCACATTTCGAGAGGTGACAACCCGGAAACCGGTGAAGGCAATAACGCCAGCGAGGAGACCAAATACTGCGGTCACGACTCAAGCCCCGGTGCTTCTGGGACTGTGGCCAACCACTCGCCAAGGCGCTCTTTGTCGTGGAGCAAGTCACCCATGTCCAGCTCTGAGTACTCATACTCGGGCGTCCAGAAGAGCGCATCGAAGGGGCAGACTTCAACACAAATCCCGCAGTACATGCAGAGTGCGTAGTCAATATCGAAGCGGTCGAGCTCGGCTCTGACCTTGACACGGCCGCCTGGCTTTTCAGGAGCCTTTGCTTCCTTGTGGCCTTCAATGTAGATACACCAGTCTGGACACGAGCGAGAGCAAAGCATGCAAGATGTGCACGCTTCCTCGTCGAGAGCGATGACACCGCGGGCCCGGGCGTGAGGTTCTTCCTTGACAACTGGGTAGTTGACCGTGATTGGCTTCTTGAAGAGGTTCTTCAAGGTAATCATGAGACCCTTGGTGATACCGGGAGGGTTAAGCATGCCCATTAGAAGACAACCTTTGCAACAGCGGTGAGAACAATGTTGAACAACGACAGTGGGATCAACCACTTCCATGCCAGTTTTTGGAGTTGATCCTCACGGAAACGTGGCCATGTCCAACGCACCCAGATGAGTACGAACACAAGAATGGCGACCTTAGATATCAACCACACCGGGCCAGTGATCGATGGAGCGTTGAAAAACAACGGGTCATAGCCACCGAGAAACAGCGTGGCAGCAATGGCAGAAAAGGTGAACATGTTGGCGAACTCGCCGAGGAAGAAGAAGAGGAAGCGGAAGCCCGAGTACTCAGTGAGGTAACCGGTAACAATCTCTGACTCCGCCAGGGGCATATCGAATGGTGTTCGAGACATCTCAGCAATGGCCGAGATCATGAAGATCCCGAATGCAATCGGCTGAAGAAGAACAAACGGTGTCCCGATTTGACCGAACAGGTGGAAATTGCCCTGTGCCTCCACGATGCCATTGAGGCTCATGGTCTCCGCAAGGATCACCACGCCAATCACCGACAGCACCAAGGGGAGTTCATACGCAATGAGCTGACCAGCTGCACGAAGAGCGCCAATGAGCGAGAACTTATTGGCAGACGACCACCCAGCCATCATGACCCCAATGGTCCCGACAGACGAGATCGCCATCACAAAGAAAATGCCAACTTCGAGATCCTGCACTACCAGCTGGTCGCTGAACGGAATCACCAGGAACAAAGAAACAGACGAAAGGAGCACTAGTGCAGGGGCCCACTTGAAGACCGGCCGGTCGGCATCGTCTGGAATCAAGTCTTCCTTTTGGAAGAATTTGAACCCATCAGCAAGAAGCTGGGCCCAACCAAAACGGCCCCCAGCGAAGTAGGGCCCAACGCGAGATTGCATATGGGCCGAGATCTTGAGTTCGGCGTAACCAATGAGCAACCCAGCAACTGGGACCAGGGTGGCGATGGTCACAAGCTTCAGCCCAAGTAACAGCCAGAAGTGATCTCCAATATACTCAGCAGCGGTGGTGAGGACGTCGAGCATTATCGATCCACGTCACCTAACACGAAGTCAAGCGAACCCATCACAGCAAGCAAATCGGGGAGCAAGACTCCCTCAAGAATCCACGGAAGCATGGAGATGTTGGAGAAAGAAGTGGATCGGATCTTAAGGCGGTAGGGGCCTTGGCCGCCCTCAGAAACGAGATAATAGCCCATCTCTCCCTTGGGGTTCTCAGCTCGTACGTAGGCCTCGCCCTTTGGCACTTTGATCAGCAAGGGCACCTTGGCACGGAGTGGACCAGAGGGAATATCTTCAATAGCCTGGCGGATAATCCGAACTGATTGTCGGATCTCCTGGAGTCGAACCCACCACCGGTCAAACGAATCACCGTTTTCACCGGTAGGGATATCGAAATCAAACTTGTCGTATGGCAGGTAATCCTCGGTCTTACGGAGGTCGAAAGGCACCCCTGACGCACGCAAGATCGGACCAGACACGCCGTAACTCACAGCAATGTCAGCCGGCAAGACCCCAACACCCTTGGTCCGCAACAAGAATATCTCGTTTCCAGCAACAAGGTTTTCCATCTCGTCACATGAGGCATCTACGACATCCATGGCCGCCAGTGCCTCGGCATAGAAACCGGCAGGTAAGTCTTGTGATGTCTTCTTTTGGATCTTTCCAGCCCCGGCTGACACCCTCACTCCGCCAATCCGGTTGAAGTTGGGGTGGAATCGCCCGCCGGTAACGGACTCGATGAGGTCCATGATTCGTTCGCGATCACGGAACGCATACATCAGCGGCGTGGTCGCACCCAGTTCGAGCGGGAACGAACCCATGAATGCAAGGTGTGAGCCGAGCCGAGCCATTTCGGTGAGAATCACCCGAATGTATTGAGCTCGCTCTGGGACTTCAACGCCCATGAGCTTTTCGGCAGCAACGATAAATGGGATCTCGTTGGCGTAACCAGACACCCAGTCGATGCGGTTCACTAGTGCAGTTACCTGCGGGTAGGTGCGGACTTCAGAGATCTTTTCGTAGCCACGATGCATGTAGCCAAGCACGGGCTTTACGTCGGTTATGACCTCGCCATCAACCTGAGCGACCAGTCGCAACACACCATGAGTGGACGGGTGCTGAGGGCCTATGTTGAGGGTCATATTCTCGGTTTCGAGTTCAATCGATACTGAGACATCGCCGAGGTGATGAGCGAATTCTTGATCGATCATTCGTCGTCTCCCGGGAGGCCTTCGACGTCTACATCGCCGGGCCATGGCTTCACTTCGCGAGCGAGCAGGCCAAATGACTTCTGGAGCGGGTAACCCTCAAAACCGTCAGGTAGGTAGATCTTGATAAGGTTGGGGTGGCCATCGAAATCGATGTTGAACATCTCAGAGGCTTCACGCTCGTGCCAGTTTGCGCCGGGGAACACCGAAGAGAGAGTACCGATAGAAGCGCCAGCTTTGGGCAAATCAGTGGACAGATGTACCAGACGGCCTTCGGTGACATCACCAATCGCAGCTAGCAACTCAAACCGCTCCTCAACCGGCTCGAGTGGGGCATCGCCAACAGCGACGTCGTTAGCCCAGTCGATAGCTGATAGGTAACAAAAGTAGTTGAGGCCGAAATCATCGCGAGCGGCCGTGGCTGCGGCGACCCACTGCTCGTTTGAGACGCGAACCTTCAGAGTGTCGTGCTCGACTCCAAAGCTCGCGGCGCCAACAGCAGCAGCGAACTCAGTTCCCAGAGCCTCGAGGAGATCAGACCGGTTCGAAGTCACGCTGTGTCCACTTCTCGGGGATGTTCTCACCACGGATCTTCTTCTGCAGCATCACGATGCCGTCCATGAGTGCCTCTGGGCGTGGCGGGCAGCCAGGGACGTACACATCGACAGGGATGATTTGATCGACACCTTTGGTAACTGAGTATGAGTCCCAATACGGGCCCCCACAGTTCGAACACGAACCCATTGAGATCACGTATTTGGGGTCGGGCATCTGATCGTAGAGACGACGCACAACCGGAGCCATCTTGTCAGTGAGCGTCCCGGCCACGATCATGAGGTCGGCCTGTCGTGGAGACGCGGGAAAAGGGATGATGCCAAAACGCATCATGTCGTATCGAGGCCCAGCGGCTGCGATCATTTCAACAGAACAGCAAGCGAGTCCAAACTGGAACATCCACAGCGAATAGCTGCGGGCCCAGTTGAGAATCCAAGAGACCGGTTTAACAGCACCGAACTTCTCAGCAACTATTCCCACTTGAGAACTCCCTTTCGGATCGCATAGATCAGACCCATAAGGAGGATCCAAATGAAGACCAGCATTTCGACCAGGCCGAATACTCCGAGTTGTTCGAGGATGATTGCCCACGGGAATATAAAAACCACTTCGACATCAAAGATGACAAACAGCAATCCGAAGATGAAGTATCGGACGTGGGTTTGGCTCCACATATCACCAACAGGGTCGACACCGCATTCATAAATCATGCTCTTGAACTTGTTCGGCTTGGATGGCCGAAGCAGCGAGGAGACCCCGAGCAAGGCTGCGACGAGCACAACGCCTAGCGCAGCGAAAGCAGCAACTGTGATGTAGTCCTGGAAGTACGCCGACACGGTGTAGTTCTACCTCGATTTTGGAAGTGTCGGGGAGATTCTAGACCTATCCGACGGCTCGTCTGCAAAACGAAGCCTACCCCGTCAAGAGGCGGACGCGGCGTAGGCTGTTCACCATGACTTCTCCACTGATCTCAATCGACGATTTGCACCGGATGCTCGGTACCGAATCACTGCGGATTGTGGATGTTCGATCCCAACCGGGTGACCCGGCAATTGGACGCCAGTGGTATTCGGCGGGACATATTGATGGAGCAATATTTCTTTCGCTCGACCACGACCTCAGTTCGTATCCTGGGCCCGGACGCCATCCCCTCCCATCAATAGCCGCGTTTGGTGAAACGCTCGAACGCGCGGGGATTGGACCAGAGCATTCTGTTGTTATCTATGACCAGATTGGTGGAGCCATTGCGGCGCGTCTCTGGTGGATGCTCGAACACGTGGGGCATAAGAACGTCAGGGTGCTCGATGGCGGTTGGCAAGCATGGGAACAAGCAGACTTCCCCACCTCGCAGGCAACGCCCTCCTTGGCTGCAGCCAATTGGCAGAGTTTCAAACAGCTCAATCCGACCTTGGACCGGGGTCAGTTGGCCGATCTTCTCGGCTCGGTGACAGTACTCGACGCACGAGCCCCCGAACGTTACGCAGGGATTGTCGAACCTCTCGACGCAGTCGCAGGTCACATCCCAACCTCCACAAGCGCCCCGTTCGCGCACAACCTTGAGAACGGGACCTTCAAGGACCCGGAAGTTCTACGATCACAATTCGCCGCCCTCGGACTCGATTCGGCGGCTGGAGTCGTCAACTCCTGTGGAAGTGGCGTCACTGCTTGCCACAACATCCTCGCTATGCGTTTTGCTGGACTCGGCCAAGGAACGCTCTACCCTGGTTCTTGGAGCGACTGGTCGTCAGCGGGCATGCCGGTTGCAACGGGCGATGACCCCGGCGAGGCACCCAAGTGACCCGCCTCGCTCCCCCCACCTACACCGGAGAGAACCTCGGCAATCTCTCGGCCGAGCTCGAACTTCGGCTCACCGGAAGTGCCCACCTTCCAGGACTCAACCCCGGCTTGAGCGCTGTTATACCGGAGGCAAAAACATACGTATTGTTCATCATTGACGGGCTTGGGGACTGGCAACTCGACCACCGCCTCGCCCTAGCGCTCAGAAGTGCTCGAGTTGGACTCCTCCGAGCTCCCTTCCCTTCCACCACCATCGTGAGCCTTTCCACTTTGTTCACAGGATTAGCCCCTGCCGGTCATGGGGTCTTGTCCCACTTCATGCATCTTCCTGAGGTAGGCGGCATTGCCAACATGCTGAAGTGGAAGGACCAGTCTGGCAATCCCTTGGACCTCGACCCAGCAACCTTCCTTCCCGGGCCGAACCTTTGGGAACGGCTCACCTCATCGGGAGTAGAAGTCGTTACGGTCCAGCCGGGTCCGTTTGCTGGAACACCCACTACGAAACTTCTCTACAGAGGATGTCGCTTCGAGCAAGCATGGAACACTGCCGAAGCCGTTGACGCCACCCTCCAACTCGCCCAAGTTCCCAACCGGCTCGTAGTGACCTACCTTCCGCAACTCGACATTTCAGCCCACGGACACGGCCAACAGAGCTCTGCCTATCAGACAGCGCTCCAGCAAGTAGCAGACGTTTGGGATCGCCTTTCGAGGGGGCTCCCCGACCACGCCACCCTCATCGGGACCGCAGACCACGGCCATATTGACTATTCCAATACTTACAAGCATCTGGTTCGGGCCCGTTCCAACGCCAGAATCTTCGGTGACCCTCGCAGCCTTTCACTCAGCATGACCACTGAGGCTGCCATGAAACTCTCCAGCGGATTACCAGCCGAACTTGTCGAGGATGTTCGAAGCTACCTCGGTCCGGGTGATCACCCACAGCTCCCAAACCGCCTCCCGTCACACCTCTTGTTGGCAGACCAAGACCGACTACTAATCCCGAATTATATGGACAGTCGGTTGGTCGGCTACCACGGCGGCCTTGACCCACGTGAGGCGGTCGTTCCTTTGCTGGTGCACCCGGCCTGACAAGCAGACAACACCTGCAAGACTGCGGTCATGCTAGATCACACTTGTACAAGTTGCAGCAAAGACGCCGGGTCGGGCTCGACGTGTCAACATTGTGGTGCGCGGGTCTATCGATACGCCATCGACGAGCCCTTAGAACCAAGTGAATCAAGCTTGCACTCTGACTTGGAGATCGATGACGACTTTGACTTGGATTTGATCGCCCCAAGTCGCTCTCCACAGGTCCCAAGTCGCCCTCCGCAGGTCCCGAGTAGGAACCCCAGCCCAGGCGCTACATCATTCGAGGAGCTGACGAAACCAACGAGCAATGTGCCCCCCCGTGCCGAGGGCCGATTTCCCCAACCACTGCGCCAGCCAAAACCGCTACCGCGTCGGCGCCGTTCGTTCCGTTTGTACATCTTCGTTGCCTTCTTCATCATTCAAATTCTTCGCAGTATCCTCGATAACTTTTGAGTCCAGATAATTGGCCAGTCACTCCTCACCTGCAACACTTATTACTACCAAACTCGAGGAATAAATGAGCGACCAGAAGTGCGACGTGTGCGAAGAGGACCCAGGACCGGGCGATGCATGTCAGAACTGCGGCAGCAGGCAGTATCGGTATGCAACCGACGACCTCTACGCAGAAAGCGATTCCCCTTCGGCGGCCACCGACCAAGACGACGCCGTAGCCAGGGCTCTCCGGAAACGTCTGGAAGACATGGAGAACATTGGCGCAGCTGAGAGACGCGCCTCCGTCGATGACACTGCCGGCGCCTGGTCGATGGCCCAACAGGCTGAAGCGATTGACAATCTTGAGCACCCAACTACGGGAGCCCTACCCGCCGAAAGCAAAAGCGGCCGCGGATGCCTGGCCGTATTCCTGTTGGTCTTTGCTGTTGGAGCGATCATCGTGGTTGGTGGAATCTTTGCAATCGCGAGGAATGCCGACAGCTTGGAAGACTTCTTCGACGACATAACTACTCAGGTCAGCGTTTCGACAGAGGCAATCGTTGACACAAGTCCTTTCATAGAGCAGGTCGACCTTGAAAACTGGTCGGACGCAGCTGTTGGTGATTGCTTCAACGAGGACCGAGACGAGTTTGGCATCTACCCGCCAATCGTTGTTGACTGCCGCTCAAGCCATGACGGGGAGTTCTCCTTCATCGGAAACCTCCCTCAGGACAACTGGCCCGGAACTGAAGAAGCATCTTCAACAGCGAACGCTCTCTGCATCGATGCCTTTCCTGGCTATATCGGGTCTGAGTACTCAGAGTCGGTTTGGTACTCCAACGGTCTATATCCAAGCGAGGAGCAATGGGCCAGCGGAGACAAAACCTTCCATTGTTATGTGTACCTCCCAGACACGACCGCCTCTGAACCAGCTGGGGGCAGCCACAAATAGCCAGTCCTCGTAGGATGTTGACCACCTGACAGAGGAAGCCACGTGTCTGAGAACACTTGCCACCAATGTGGAAAACACCCTGGAGCCACTTCCCGGTGTCAGAGCTGTGGATCCGTTGTGTATCGGTACGCCACTGACGAGCTGAGCGACCTCACCAGCTCAAGAGATCTAGATGCCGTGCCGCAGGACACACCCTCAGCACCGCTATCAGACCGTCACCTGAGGTCGAGTCAGATCGCGTCCGCTCAGATCAGGCAAGCGCCGCGGCCACCCGCTCAATTGGCACCAACAGATCCATTTGGAGAGTCTCTTCAACGAGTCGGTTCCCCTGCTACGAACGTGTTGGTAAGAATGCTTCTCATTGGGGTTGTCTTGGCAGCGGGCATTGGTACCCAGTTCGGAGCATGGACTGATAGTCAGGCTGCTGGCCTCCAGATCGCTCTCCCAGCGGGGGAGGTGGATGTGACCTCCACTATTCCAGAGCCGATTCTTCTGGGCGCTTGGAGCGAGCTACAACGGGGCGATTGTGTTCTCTGGCCCGTCGAGGGTGATCTTCTGTTTATGCCGACTATCACTGATTGCAGCGACCGCCATGACGCAGAGATTTCAGCCGTACATACCATCCCAGGGCCTGATTGGCCTTCAAGCGGCGACGATCTCAACTTCGAAGAGGGTTGCAAGGCCACCTTCCCCAGTTCCGTGGGCCAACGGTTCGACATATCGGAGTGGCACCTCGGCTGGGTAACACCGACCGAGGCTGAGTGGGATAACGGCGACCACAGCTACCAATGCTACGTCTATCTCCGCGAAGGTCAGAACTCGAAACGGGCATATCAAAGTGGGACCTAGCCAAAAGCTGATGCGGGTGGTGTTGGCCGTCGCAGTCTTGGTTTCCGCCTGCGGCGCAAATCTGGAGGCAACCTCATTTCTTCGCGTGGGGGCCACCGAATTTTCGA
>CAXMSI010000007.1:0-3665 GCA_964196085.1 uncultured Acidimicrobiia bacterium
TCCCTTTGGACGGCGTCCCTGCCGAACAAGCTGTTGAATTGTTGGCATGTCTCTCCTTGACGTGACTTTGCTTCGCTGTTTAATTCTCACGCACCCGTTACCTAGGCACAGTGAGCGACTACTTCCCCCGAATAGGAGCCTCAGTCTGGTGTCTTTTAGCCTGTTATTCCTGTCGAAACATGCAGCCGAATGGGGCTTTTCGCACATTTGTGAGGAGTAGGCTTTTATCTGATCGCGCACCGAAGTGCCCCAACATACACGATTCCTAGGAACCGGACGGGAATTATACGCGCGTCAACGCATAAAAGGCAAAATGAAACCCCGCGAAATCAACCGCGTTGAAAGCTCTCAACGACTCGGAAACCCAGGTAGTACGCAAGGAACGTGTAGCCGTGCGTGTAGGCGTATATAGCGCCTCCTCCAGCCACCACGACTCCAACAGTCCGCAGGAGCCGTTTTGCCGCTTCTGGGTCCATCTTCCCATCGAGGACCGCAGCCAGCATGTGGTATCCGTCGAGCCCCGGAATGGGCAAATAGTTGAACAAACTCCAAACCATACCGAGGTATACAACCATCGCGATGAACAACACCCCGTAGCCGCCAATACCAAAAGCGTAGGACGGGAAGCTAAAGGGAGAACCAGAGAATGTGTCCTCTAGCAACCTACCCAACAGCCCGGCTTTCCCGGCGGCGAACACGCCAAAGGCAACAACGAGCTGAGTAGCGCTACCTCCTGCTGAGATCCAGAAACGCTCACCTGCTGACACTGGCCGACTTGGTCGCCACATAGTGACTCCGCCCATACCGTGCAATCGAATCTCGGGGGTAGCCCCGGTCTTTTTGGCGAGGAACGCATGCCCAAGTTCGTGCGTGAGCACAGCAACCAGCAAAGCGAGAGTCACGGTGCCAGCTATACCAGCAGCGGTGGAGACGCCGCTTTCCGCATTCGTAAAGAGAATGAATCCGAAGAGCAAGAGAACCGTTGGGGAAATAGTTACCGGGAACGAACCAAGCTTGAAGTGGAGAGACTGCATTTTCTAAACCCTAACTACGAACCACGAATATAAACCCAGCGCTGCAGGACAGTTCCCGCCGAGAAATGCGCAAGCCGGCACAAGCGTGTTGACAAGACTTGTGCAGGGTCAATAAGCGCGGGCGGGGACTGATTGGGCTACAGGTGGGTTGGAGGCTTCTGTATCTTGCCCACTCCAAGTCTCACCCCAATGGGGCGGTGCCTCTCCTCGCTCGCTGCGCTCGCATTTCCTCCCCGCAAGCAGGGTGGTGCAAGCACCCAGCAGATGGGCGCCTAAGCGTTGCCGTCTTGGGCTCTAGCTGCCGAACTCCACCAGCTCGGCGAACAGTCCTTCTAGATCTTGAGGCAGTGCGCCTGGTGCTACTGCCAACACTTGGCCGTCGGCGCTTAGGTACACCGCAGTCGGGGTGCCGGTCACCCGGTATAGATCCCATATATCGGAGTCGTCGTCATAGCCCCAGGGAATCAGACCCGACGGCATGAGCTTGACAGCTTTTCTGGCTGCCGACCCAATACTTCCTTTGCCGGCAATCGCGACGATCGAGATCTCGTTCTCATGGCCTTGGTAATGCTGATCTAGCCTGGGCAACTCCCTGGCACAGATGGGTCACCAGTCGGCCCAAAACAGCAGAATGGTGGGGTTCTCCTGCTCAGCCAAGGTCCACAATTCTCCGTTGGCGAGCGTCAAGGCGAAATCGGGAGACACCGTGACACCTTCAGCGTCGGTGGTGAACGCTCCATACACCTCAGTGCCCAACGCCACCTCAGACGCTGCCCCACCACTGCATGAAGCCGCCACCATGGCGAGTGGGACGAGTAGGAGCATCAGACGTTCGCGCATGGTCGTTACAACTTAGGTACGGACTCCCCTATTCCAAGCTTCTCCATCACCGGTGTATTCAACAAAGTTGGGTATTGCACTTGGGCGGAAAGGCTCTAGGCTGAAGATGCTACGGAGGGTGGTTGAAATGGCAAATGTTGTCACACAGCGTGAGAAAGTGCGTCAAAGGCGTCTAAAATGGCTGGGGCTGGTTCTCCTAGTCCCTGCAGGCTGGATGTGGACGCGCATCCTCAGCGGGCAGTCCCTCTTTCCAGCAGTTGACTTCGGCGATGACGTCGCCGTTTGGGCTCCAGGGCTGATCCTAATTCTTCTGCTGGGCAGCGTATTGGTGCTTCCAATGCTGGCCAACGGTCGCTCCCCTCACATCATCATCCAACCTGAGCAGATCGATGTGGGCTTCGATGACGTGCGGGGGCTGGGCAAGGTGCTCGGAGAAGTTCAACACACACTCACCGTGCTCACCGACAATGACATATACCGCAACAAGATGGGAGGTCGGCCACGCAGGGGCGTCCTCTTCGAGGGCCCTCCTGGCACTGGCAAGACTCACATGGCCAAGGCAATGGCTAAAGAAGCTGGCGTGCCATTCCTCTTCATCTCCGCGACTTCGTTCCAATCAATGTTCTATGGCATGACCGCCCGCCGGATTCGATCATTCTTCAAGATCCTTCGCAAGACTGCACGCCTCGAAGGGGGTGTGATTGGGTTCATCGAGGAGATTGACGCTATCGGGCTCGCCCGAGGTGGTGTATCTGGCTTCAGTTCCTCGGACCTCGACCAGTCCCTCGACGTGAACGCCATGAACAGCCAGGGCAACGGCGGCGTCGTTAATGAGCTATTGGTACAAATGCAGAGCTTTGACGACCCCTCGGGCTCGGAGAAATTCCGAGCATTTTTCCGTCGCAAGGTGAACTACTTCCTTCCACCAGGCCGCCAGTTCAAGGGTCAAGCACCTGAGTACACCAACCTCTTGCTGATCGCCGCCACAAACCGGGCTGCGTCGCTCGATAAGGCTCTGCTGCGTCCAGGGCGTTTCGACCGAGTCCTCCACTTCCCCCACCCTGGCCACGGTGGCCGGCGCGAGCTCATTGACCTGTTTCTTGACCGCAAAGCTCACACGCGTGAGCTCGATGAGTCCGAGGCCCGCGAGGACATTGCATCGGCAACCCTTGGCTATACCCCTGCGTCACTCGAGCGTTTGTTCGATGAGGCACTCCTCCTTGCCCTGCGCGAGGGCCGGCACGAGTTGGACCGGAAGGATGTCCGCCAAGCTCGGTTCGAGACGGAGCTGGGATTGCCCGAAGAGGTGGACTCCCCAGAACACGAAATTGAGACGATCGCAACTCATGAAGCCGGACATGCTGTCATTGCCTATCTCGCTGGCAAGGGTCGACGTCTTGAGGTCCTTTCAATTGTCAAACGAGGAGAAGCCCTCGGCTTTCTTGCACATCGGATGACAGAGGAGCGGCATACCCAGCGTCAGAGTGAAATGCGCGCCATGATCCAAATCTCCCTTGGTGGTCTAGTTGCCGAGGAACTCTTCTTCGGTGAATCAGGATCGGGGCCGGCAGGAGACCTCATTTCTGCAACCAATGTTGCTGCAGAGATGGTGGGTTCAATGGGTCTTGGTGGCTCCCTGATTTCATATCGAGCTGCCGATACCGGAGCGTTTGGCGGGAACATGGTCGCCCAGATCCTCGCCGATTCAGCAGGCCGAAAGGCAGTTGATGAAATTCTCAACGAGCAGAAGGTGAAGGTCACGACATTTATGACTGAGCACCGGTACCTCGT
>CAXMSI010000007.1:3675-19202 GCA_964196085.1 uncultured Acidimicrobiia bacterium
GTCCAAGCCCTCCGTGATGCGCTGCTTGACCGCAAGGAGCTCATCGATACCGAAATTCTCGAGGTGCTCCACGAGGCCGAGACTGCCCGCCTAGCGGTAATGGGCGAGGCTGTCTTCAACTCAGAAAACTAACCCAAGCGCCGCTCCAACAATTGCATGGTCGGTGCCGGGCATAGGCTGCCACCGTGGCTGCTTGAATCCCACCGTGCTCGCGAGGCGTCACTATTCTCCACGCGTGCGGATCACTTGTAGTTTTTGCGGAAAAGATGAAGCCACAGTCTCCCATTTGGTGAAGGCCTCCAAGCGTCTCGCCATTTGCAGCGAGTGCATCACTGTCTGTCATCAAGTCAATCAGACCGGGACAGGATTCCACGGAGACGTCCTCCTCACAGACATCAGCACGCTCGCAACCTGCGACCGATTCGTTTCGGGGATCCTTGGTGAGATCGAAGATGCGGCAGTCGCCATAACAGGTGGAAATGTGTCATGGGCCGGCCCCGAACGCACGCTTCCCAACAAGTACCGCGACCTCCCCACGCTGTCTTGTGAGGGTCGAGTAGTAACCCCCGGGCTTGTCGACGCTCACACCGTTGGGCTCACCGACGGCAGCGACAACCCTGTCAGCCAATGGGATGCCATGGCTGCCAATGGAACCACCACTCTTGCAGCGTCCTGCAGCGTCCGAAACCAGAACCCCAGTTCTCTGGCCGATGAATCGCTCGCCGACGTCGGCTTCCTCCTTCACGCCGAAGGACTTGGCGCCCCCGATAGTCCCATTCGAACAATCGGCACCGGCAGCTACCTCACCGACTGGGTTGATCTGATCGACCTTGGGGACGCTGAGAGCGTGGCCCTCTCAGCCCGGCTCGATCCTCGCGGTTATGTTGCCGCTGGTCTTAGCGACGACCTCTCAAGCGCACTGGTGGAGGCACGACGTGCTGTCACCTTGCTCCCAAGCCATCAGCAAGCACACGGAAACGCGAAAGAACTCTGGCACACCACAGTCACAGCCATTGGGTCAGGAGGGATCGCGTCATGCTCCATGAACACCGACCAATGGCTGGCCCTATGGCTGGCACAGACCACCTACGGTATGACTCACGAAATGGCCCTCTGGTCGGCAACCCGTGGTTCAGCCCTGGCCATGGAGTGGAATGAACGAGGCTCGCTAGTTCGCGGGTCAATTGGCGATGTAGTGATCCTCGACACCGACTCATTAGCCGATCTCCAGCACGCCCCTTCGAGCTACACCCCCTGGAGAGTGTTCAAACAGGGATCGCTCCTCGCCTCGTAGTGCGCCGCGGGTCGCCCGCAACCCCGCTTTTCCTCCCTGTTTGCGGGTAGAAGATGCGAGCAAAGATGGGCACCGCCCCATTCTGGTGCGACCTCAGACCCTGCTGAAATGCCTCTCGCTCCAGCTCGCTGCTGGGTCGGATGAAGCCAGCTCTGTTACCGCATTGGGATAGACTCCTCTGATGCTTCCCCTCCCTCCTTCTCAAGAACTGCCAATTCGCATGTTCCGCCTCCTCTTTGGACTGGTTCTATTTGGGATTGGTGGGGGTATGGGTCTAGCCGCAGACTTAGGTGTGTCTCCATGGCACGTGTTTCATCAAGGAGCTGCAGGGGCAAGCGGGCTCACCATTGGGATCATCATCATCCTCACGGGAGTCGGCATCCTGGTCTTCTGGATCCCACTCAAGCAGCGTATGGGGATCGGAACCATCCTCAACGCCCTCGTAATTGGCCCTGTCGTTGACATCACTCTGCGAGTACTCCCTGACGCGTTCGACAGCCATGCCACCCGCTGGGCCCTCATGTTGGGAGGTATCGCAATAATCGGCCTGGGTTCTGGATTTTATCTGGGTGCCGGCCTCGGGCCAGGGCCGCGCGATGGCATCATGACAGGCCTCGCAGCCAGAGGGATCTCGATCAGGGTTGCGAGAACCATCGTTGAAGCTGGAGCTCTCGTGATAGGGATGCTCCTTGGCGGCAAAGCAGGGATCGGCACTGTCGCCTTCGTGCTTCTCATGGGCCCGGCCGTCCAATTCTTCCTACGTGTCCTCAACACAAAGCAAGAACTAGCAGTTTAGAACTCAAGAGAAACACGCTAGCGGGATATCAAACTAGGACTCCAAACCAGATGGCCAGCAGTTGTCGTGAAATGCAAGTGGGCCCCGACATCCGTCGGGGCCCACTTGCATTTTCAATTGTGCGTTGGCTTACTCGGACTTCTCTTCGTCCGAGGTTCCTAGTGAGGCCAACCATTCGGCTGGGTCAGCTGGGAGCGAGTCATCGCTTAGTGCAACGTCTTCGCCGAAGATGCCAAGGGCGGTCATTGGGTCCATGTCTGGGAAGCCCGGTGCCACATCCTGGTACTTCGTGTACCCGGTTCCAGCAGGGATTAGCTTTCCAATGATCACGTTCTCCTTGAGACCAACCATCGAGTCAGAACGACCAGAGATTGCAGCCTCGGTGAGTACTCGAGTTGTCTCCTGGAAGGAGGCAGCTGAGAGCCATGAGTCAGTAGCCAATGAAGCCTTGGTAATTCCCATCAACTCTGGGCGACCCTCTGCAGGAATCTTGCCCTCGGCGACGAGTTCACGGTTAGCTCGTCGGAATCGACGATCTGGAACGAACTCATTCGGTAGGAAGTTCGACTCGTTCGGCTTAACAATCCGAACTCGGCGAAGCATCTGACGAACAATCATCTCAATGTGCTTGTCGTGGATATCTACACCCTGAGAGCGATATACCTCTTGAACCTGGTCAACAAGATACTGCTGGGTGGCACGCACTCCCTGAACCTCAAGCACTTCTTTAGGGTCGAAAGGACCTTCGGTTAGTGGGGCTCCAGGCTCAACGATGTCACCGTCGGTGACAAGCATGTGCGCCCGGCGAGAGACCTTGAGTACAACCTCTTCATCTCCAGGAGCAATCACAATTCGCTTGCCGTCTTCGTCGTCAATGATCTGCACTGGACCGCCGATCGTGGCCATGATGGCCCGACCCTTTGGCGTCCGTGCTTCAAACAACTCGACTACACGAGGAAGTCCATGAGTGATATCAGCACCAGCCACACCACCAGTGTGGAACGTCCGCATCGTGAGCTGGGTTCCCGGCTCACCAATGGACTGCGCTGCCATGATCCCAACCGCTTCACCAGTCTCTACTGCACGACCGGTGGCAAGCGAAAGTCCGTAGCAATGACGACACACACCAACTTCGGCGTCGCATGTCAGTACTGAACGCACCTTCACCGTCTCGACTGCTTCAGCAGCGGCAATGGCAATGAGGTCCTTGCGGTCCAACAGTTCGTTGGCCTTCAGTGTCTTCCCATCAGTGTTGCGCAATAGCTTTCCGTCGACCTTGATGTCTGATGACAGGTAGCGGCCGAACAGGCGGCTTCGAAGGTTTCGGATCGAAGCACCCCGCTCGTCGCGAACGTCAAGTAGCAGACCACGGTCGGTTCCACAGTCATCGATGTGGACAACAGTTTCTTGCGAAACGTCAACCAGTCGACGAGTGAGGTATCCCGAGTCGGCAGTACGAAGAGCTGTATCAGCAAGGCCCTTGCGCGCACCGTGTGTAGAAATGAAGTACTCAAGCACCGAAAGGCCTTCACGGAAGTTCGAGGTGATCGGACGAGGGATGATGTCACCCTTAGGATTAGCCACCAAGCCACGCATACCTGCGAGCTGCTTGATCTGCATCATGTTTCCACGAGCACCGGAACGAACCATCATTTCGAGCGGGTTGAACTTCTGTGCCTTGAGGTGAGCCTCCATTACAACTTGAATCTCATCCGTAGCTGACTGCCAGATCTTGACGAGCTCTTGCTGCCGTTCAATGGGCGTCATAACGCCACGCTGGAAGAGTCCTTCGACCTTTTCAGCCTGCGCCTCGTACTTGGAAATGATTTCATCCTTGTTACCAGGGGTAACAACGTCTTCAAGCCCAATGCTCAACCCCGAACGAGTCGAGTACTTGAATCCAAGGTCCTTGATGTTGTCAAGCATCTCGGCGGTCGCGTTGCGGTCATAGGCGCCAATCACCTCTTCGATGATCTTGGCGATATCACCCTTGTAGACAGGCGCATCAACGAACGGGAACGTGTCAGGAAGCGCATCGTTGAGAATCGCGCGTCCAACAGTCGTCTGATAAATGGTGCCGGCTGGGATCAGCTCGGGGGTAACAAGACCCTCAAGAACACCCTTAACCTCAGCATGCATCTCAGCAGTACCGACCATTGCTTCTGACATGCGGAACTTGACCGGGGCGTGGAGTGAAACCTCGCCCGTGTCATATGCCAGCATGGCTTCTTGCAACGAGCCAAAGATCATTCCTGCGCCCTTGGCGTCTTCCACCAATTCGGCGAGGTAGAACACGCCAATCACCATGTCCTGTGAAGGAGCAACAACTGGGTTACCTGATGCTGGGGACAGCACGTTGTTGGTAGCAATCATGAGGATGCGAGCCTCGGCCTGAGCTTCGGCGCTCAGCGGAAGGTGAACAGCCATCTGGTCACCATCAAAGTCAGCGTTGAACGCTGTACATACGAGAGGGTGGATCTGAATGGCCTTACCTTCAACCAACACCGGCTCGAAAGCCTGAATACCAAGACGGTGAAGTGTTGGGGCACGGTTCAACAGAACAGGGTGTTCCTTGATGACATCACCCAGAACGTCCCAGACCTGTCCACGACGACGCTCAACCATGCGCTTGGCAGCCTTGATGTTCTGGGCCAAGTCTTGGTCAACGAGCTTCTTCATCACGAACGGCTTGAACAGCTCAAGCGCCATCAGCTTCGGAATACCGCACTGGTGCAGCTTGAGCTGAGGACCAACCACGATGACCGACCGGCCCGAGTAGTCAACACGCTTACCGAGCAAGTTCTGACGGAAACGTCCTTGCTTACCCTTGAGCATGTCTGACAGCGACTTGAGCGGGCGGTTACCCGGCCCAGTCACAGCGCGGCCACGCCGGCCGTTGTCGAATAGTGCGTCGACAGCTTCCTGGAGCATGCGCTTTTCGTTGTTAACAATGATCTCCGGAGCACCGAGGTCAAGCAAACGCTTGAGACGATTGTTGCGGTTGATCACACGTCGATACAGGTCGTTGAGGTCCGACGTAGCGAAACGCCCACCATCGAGCTGCACCATTGGGCGGAGGTCCGGTGGAATCACTGGAATCGCCTCGATGATCATCGAAACAGGATCGTTCTTGCCGTCGGCGAATGGTCGCACAACCTTCAACCGCTGGCTTGCTCGCTGGCGCTTTTGGGCCGAACGAGCTTCGAGCTGCTCACGAAGAGCCACCATCTCAGCATCAAGGTCGAGGCGACCAAGGAGATCCTTGATCCACTCAGCGCCCATACCACCGGTGTAGTACTCGTTGTAACGGTCGTCGACTTCACGCCATAGGAGCTCAGAATCAATGAGCATCTTCGGAGCCATGGCTCGGAAGGTATCGAAGGCTTCTTCGACTAGTTCGAGTTCCTGCAGCGTGCGGTTCTTACGATCCTCGATCTGCTTGGTCACCTCACGGCGACGAGCGGAGATCTCTTGGGCCTTGGCCTTACCCTCTTCCATCTGAGCAAGTTCGACTTCTAGACGCTCGAGGCGGGCCTCGTGCCATTCGTCAAAGTCCTCTTGCACAACTTCCTTCTCCAGTTGCATCGAAGATTCGAGCTCAGGAAGGTCGGCTTGGCGCTTTTCGTCGTCGACGCTTGTGATGATATAGGCAGCGAAATAGATCGCCTTTTCCAACAGCTTTGGCGACATATCGAGCAGGTAACCAAGGCGTGATGGAACACCCTTGAAGAACCAAATGTGTGTGACTGGAGCGGCCAGTTCGATGTGTCCCATGCGCTCGCGGCGCACCTTGGAACGCGTTACTTCAACGTTACAACGCTCACAAATGATGCCTTTGTAACGGATCCGCTTGTACTTTCCGCAGTAGCACTCCCAGTCCTTTTGGGGGCCAAAAATGCGCTCGTCGAAAAGCCCATCCTTCTCAGGCTTCAGCGTGCGGTAGTTAATTGTCTCTGGTTTCTTAACTTCGCCAAAGGACCAACCACGGATCTGTTCATCCGTAGCGAGTCCGATTTTGAGTTCATCAAAGAGTTCGTGCGCCATCAGAAACTCCCTACTTTCCTACTGTGTTTGTGTTCATGAGTCGAGCAACCATTAACTGTTGCTCGACATGTCAATACCGAGAGAAGGACTCGTCCGGAATGGAGTGTCATCCTCGAGCTCACGGAGCTCAACTTCCTCACCAGCCGAGAGCATCTCGACGTTGAGGCAGAGAGACTGCATTTCCTTTACGAGCACCTTGAAGGACTCAGGAATACCAGGCTCTGGGATGTTCTCACCCTTAACGATTGCTTCGTAGACTTTTACACGTCCTTGAACATCATCGGATTTGATGGTCAGGATCTCCTGCAACGCGTAGGCAGCGCCGTACGCTTCAAGAGCCCAAACTTCCATCTCACCGAAGCGCTGTCCACCGAACTGTGCCTTACCACCAAGCGGCTGCTGAGTGATCATGGAGTACGGTCCAGTTGAACGGGCGTGGATCTTGGAGTCAACCAAGTGATTGAGCTTGATGATGTACATATAGCCAACCGTGATGCGAGCATCAAACGGCTCACCAGTGCGTCCGTCGAACAGCTGAGCTTTACCTTCAGCATCGACAAGACGCTCACCTGAGCGGCTCGGATGTGTGTTCTTCAGAACGTCGAAGATTTCATCCTCGTGAGCACCGTCAAAGACCGGCGTTGCGATCTTTTGCCACGGCTCCGCACCCTTTGCAGCTGGGCTGTCAGACTTGAACGACTCCCAACCCTGGGCAGCAGCCCAGCCGAGGTGTGTCTCAAGAATCTGTCCCAAGTTCATCCGGGAAGGAATTCCAAGCGGTGACAGCAGTACGTCGACTGCGGTTCCGTCTGCCATGAACGGCATATCCTCCACTGGGAGGATCCGGGAGATAACACCCTTGTTGCCGTGACGACCAGCAAGCTTGTCACCAGACTGAATCTTCTTCATTGCAGCTACATGGACACGAACAAGTTCGTTCACACCAGGCTTGAGGTCGTAACCGTCATCACGACGGAATACCTTCACATCGATGACCTTGCCAGCTTCACCGTGAGGAACCTTGAGCGAGGTGTCACGCACTTCGCGGGACTTCTCACCGAAGATGGCTCGTAGGAGTCGCTCTTCAGGCGTCAGTTCAGTCTCTCCCTTGGGCGTGACCTTTCCAACCAAGTAGTCGCCAGGACCAACGTCGGCGCCGACACGAATAATGCCTTCGTCGTCGAGGTCCAGGAGTACTTCCTCAGAAACCTGCGGGATATCACGAGTGATCTCCTCGGCACCAAGCTTGGTGTCGCGAGCGTCTACCTCGTGCTCCTGAATGTGAATGGACGTCAGAATATCGTCTCGGACCAACCGCTCAGAGAGCACGATGGCATCCTCGAAGTTGAGTCCGTTCCACGGCATGAACGCAACCATCAGGTTGCGACCCAGCGCAAGCTCACCCTTTTCAGAGGATGGGCCGTCGGCGATAACCTCGCCGGCCTTCACCTTGTCGCCAGGAACCACCAGTGGTTTCTGGTTGATGCAGGTGCCCTGGTTAGAACGAGCAAACTTCTCGAGCTTGAATTCGATCAGGGTGTTGTCTCCCTTGGTCTTTAGCGTGATTGAGTTGCCAGTGACCTCGGTTACCTCACCGTCAGCCGGAGCAACCACAGCGAAACCTGAGTCTCGTGCAGTACGTGCTTCCATGCCAGTTCCCACAAGTGGAGCATCGGTTGTTACGAGCGGCACTGCCTGACGCTGCATGTTTGCACCCATGAGTGCACGGTTTGCATCGTCGTGCTCTAAGAAAGGAATGAGCGCAGTCGAGACCGACACCATCTGCTTGGGAGAGACGTCCATGAAGTCAACTTCGTCACGAAGGATGTACTCAACCTCACCGCCGGTCTTGCGAACAAGAACACGGTCGTTAGCGAACCTACCCTTGGCATCGAGCGGAGCGTTGGCCTGCGCAATAATCTCGTCTTCTTCCTCAGTTGCAGTGAGGTAAACGATCTCGTTGCTTACAACGCCCTTCTTAACCACCCGGTATGGAGTTTCAATGAAGCCGAACCGATTGATCTTGGCGTAGGAAGAGAGGTAGCCGATGAGACCAATGTTTGGCCCCTCAGGAGTCTCAATTGGGCACATGCGTCCGTAGTGAGACGGATGAACGTCTCGAACTTCGAATCCAGCACGCTCACGTGACAGACCACCAGGGCCGAGCGCCGAAAGGCGACGACGATGGGTCAGAGCGGCGAGCGGGTTTGGCTGGTCCATGAACTGGCTCAACTGGGAGGTTCCGAAGAACTCCTTGATCGCAGCGACCACGGGGCGAATGTTGACCAAGCTCTGAGGCGTGATGGCGTCAGCGTCCTGGGTGGACATACGCTCCCGAACCACACGCTCAAGACGAGTGAGTCCAAGCCGGATCTGGTTCTGAATAAGCTCACCGACAGTACGTACCCGGCGGTTGCCGAAGTGATCGATGTCATCAATACGAACAGCAACCGAACCGACCGACAGGTCGGCGTGGCTGGTGCCAGCAAACAAAGCATCGAGAGTGCGCAAGGCGTCCACGATGTCATTGTCGGACAGCAGTCCGTCTTCGGTAGCGACGTAACCCTCAGGTGCCGGGTTGCCGAACTTAGCGTTGAGCTTGTAGCGGCCTACGCGGGTGAGATCGTAACGCTTTGGATTGCGGAAGAGTGTGTTGACCATTCCACGAGCAGATTCAACGGTGGTTGGTTCGCCCGGGCGGAGTTTGCGGTAGAGGTCAAGCAGCGCTTCGTCACCGTTCGTCACGGTGTCACGCTCAATCGTGTTCTTGATGGCTTCGGAGTGGCCGAACAATTCGAGGATTTCCTCGTCAGTCTCAGCAATACCAAGCGCACGAATAAATGCCGAGGCGTACTGGCGACGTTTTCGGTCAACGCGGACGCCGATCGTCTCACGCTTGTCAATATCGAACTCAAGCCAAGCGCCTCGTCCAGGAATCATCTTCCCGGAGTAGATCATGCGGTCAGAAGTCTTATCGCGAGTCTCGTCGAAGTAGGCACCTGGGGAGCGAACGAGCTGACTCACAATGACTCGCTCGGTCCCGTTGATGACGAACGTACCCTTCTCCGTCATCATTGGGAAGTCGCCCAAGAAGATTGGGGACTCTTTGATTTCACCGGTCTCACGGTTGACAAAGCGACCCGTCACGTACAAGGGACGCGAATAGTTGGTGTCGCGCTCTTTGCACTCTTCCAGGTTATAGAGCGGATCACCGAAGCGGTGGTCAACAAGCTCTAACGCTAGAGCTCCATTGAAGCTCTCAATGGGAGAGACTGCTTCAAAGATCTCCTGCAAACCTGTGTCAAGGAACCACTGAAAGGATTCGTGTTGCACAGCGAGTAGGTCGGGTAGTTCCAAGATGTCTGGGATTTTTGCAAATGACAGACGATCGACAGCGCGAGATACCAAGAGAGCCTCCTTGGCGAAAGAAATGAACCGGTACGAACTAGGCAGGATAGCTCAGAAGGCGTCGTCGCACAAGTCGTAGAACATTAGCCCCAACGAAGTGCGGAAGTAGGTATTTGAGTTGTAACCGATTCCCCATCAATATACCGCGCAGTGCTCGCGTGGTCAAGAGCCAAAGCGCCAAGCAGCTCGCTCGGAAGCCAAAAGGGGCTCCTCCACAAGTGGGCTCCGAAGCAGCCCCACCACTCTCAGGCGAAGCAGTTCCCGCCCAAGGACGACCGATTCAGCACGACCTTGGTGATCAGGGTTTTGTGCACAATGTCGGTCTCCGCTGGATGCTGGCATCTCCCTGCTTGCGGGAATGAAACGCACTTGTGCGCACACATCTGAAGCTCGGGAGAGGCGCACTTGTGTGTCGCCATCTGAGTTCAGACGCGACTGTGGGGCCTCCCGAAGGAAGCCCCACAGTCAACTTCTTCTGAGTGAACCTACTTGAGTTCCACTGAGGCGCCTGCCTCTTCCAGGGTTGCCTTTGCCTTTTCGGCATCGTCTTTGGTGACGCCTTCTAGGAGGGCGAACGGTGCACTTTCTACAGCCTTCTTGGCTTCAGCAAGACCGAGGCTCGTGAGTCCACGAACAGCCTTAATGACACCAATCTTGCTCTCGCCGAAGTGGGTCAGAACGACATCGAACTCGTCCTGCTCTTCTTCAACAACAGCAGCGCCGCCAGCGTCGCCGGCTACGGCCATTGCCATAGGAGCAGCTGCGGTTACGTCAAAGCGCTCTTCGAACGCGTCTAGAAATTCTTTGAGCTCGAGGACAGTCATTGCCTCGAAAATGCCCATCAAGTCTTCGGTGGTCGTCTTGGCCATCGTTATTCCTCCTCGGCTGTGTCAGCCGACTCTGGCTCTTCAGCCGTTTCAGTGTCTTCTACCTCAGCAACTACTTCTTCAGCAGCTTCTTCTGGTGCCTCTTCTGCAGGAGCTTCCTCAGCTGCGGCTTCTGCCACTACCTCGGTCACTTCCTCAGCTGGTGCCTCTTTGGATACAGCTTCTGCTGCTTCCTCAGTGACTTCCTCAACTACCTCTTCGACGGCTGGAGCTTCATCAGCTACCGGCTCATCGATGGGGGCTTCTACTGCACCGTCAGATCCATCAGCTGGAGCTTCGGCTTCTTTCTTTTCGAGCAGTTGACTCATCATTCCTGCCATGTCGCGAGTGAAGCTGGCGAACATGCCAGCAGCTTTCACCATTGGAGCCTGTAGGGCTCCTGCGATCTTGGCAAGGAGAACGTCGCGTGATGGCAGCTTTGCCAACTCGCCTACGCGCTCAGGTGCCATGAAGTCAGTTCCCAACAATCCAGCCTTGAGCACGAAGATCTCGTGGTCAGCAGCAAAGTCGGCAAGCGCCTTTGCTGCAGCTGCAGCATCGGCCTCGGCAAAGGTCATGGCTGTTGGGCCATTCATCTCTGCTGCGAACTCTTCATGTCCCAGCTCTTTGGCGGCGATATTGGCCAAGGTCATTTTCACAACCTTGTAGCTCGCGCCAGCGTCTCGCAGAGCGCTACGAAGCACCTGCTGCTGGGGAACTGTGAGGCCTCGGTACTCCGACAGAAATACTGCCGATGATCCAGACATCAGTTCCTTGATCTCTTCAACTGCCGCTACCTTCTCAGGTCTTGGCATACATTCTCCTTAACGAAAAAGGTCCCCTCATCTCGATCCGTAAGCGCCGTACTTTGCAAGTTGCGCTTCGTCGAGGGGGAACCTCTGTGAAGAACGACCTGCGTTGGTGGATCAAAGATCCTTATGCGTGAGCACCGACGGTCTCGGGACGAAGTTGGAGTTGTAGCCGATAGCTTAAGCGCGGGTCGCAGGATTGAGCAAGTCGACACCTCTTCTGCACTTGGGCACGAACCTTTGGTCGCCCCCAATTGAAAAGGGCCCCGCAGCGCACAGCGCTGCGGGGCCCTTCTTGACTCTGGGCTAGCCCAGGTCTGAGATATCTACTTTTACTCCTGGTCCCATCGTGGATGAGATAGACAGGTTGCGGACGTAAACGCCCTTTGATGATGCTGGGCGGACTCGGGTGATTTCACCGATGATTGCGTTGAGGTTCTCAACGAGCTTATCTTCGTCGAAGGATGCCTTGCCGATTGGAGCGTGTACGAGGCCGTAGCGGTCGTTGCGGTACTCAATCTTGCCGCCCTTAAACTCTTCGACAGCCTTAGCCACGTTTGGAGTCACGGTTCCCGACTTCGGGTTTGGCATGAGTCCCCGGGGACCCAACACACGACCGAGCTTTCCAACCTCTGACATCATGTCAGGGGTAGCAATGGCGAGGTCGAAGTCAATCGATCCACCAGCCTGCAGTGCAGCGACTAGCTCCGGACCACCAACAATTTCAGCGCCGGCTTCTTTGGCTTCGGCGTGCTTATCTTCCTTTGCAAAAACAGCAACACGGACGTTACGCCCGGTGCCACCTGGAAGCGACACGGTCCCACGGACAAGCTGCTCAGCCTGACGGGGGTCGATTCCGAGTCGGAACACTACTTCAATGGTCTCGTCGAACTTCGCTGTTGCGAAGGACTTAACAAGCCCTACTGCCTCTTCGCCTGAGTAGGCGTGCTCGACGTCGTACCGACTTGCAGCATCATTGTATTTCTTGCCATGCTTGGCCATTATTTCTCCTTGGTCCAGACGAACAGCTCGATGGCTGATCTCCCATTGGTGCATTTGTTGTGGTGCGCCGAAGCGCTGTGAATTAACCCTCTACGGTGATTCCCATAGATCGGGCTGTGCCGGCAATAATGCGTGAAGCCATTTCAACGTCGTTCGCGTTGAGGTCTTCCCACTTAACCTTGGCAATTTCCTCGAGCTGGGCCTGCGTCACTGATGCAACCTTGACGGTGTGCGGGGTGGCCGAGCCCTTCTCAATACCAGCAGCTTGGCGCAACAGCACTGCAGCCGGTGGCGACTTGGTTATGAAGGTGAAGCTCGAGTCTTCGAAGATGGTGATCTCTACTGGAACAATTGTGCCGGCCTGCGATGCGGTTGCTTCGTTGTATGCCTTTACAAAGTCCATGATGTTGACAGCGTGCTGTCCAAGCGCCGTACCTACTGGCGGTGCTGGCGACGCGCTTCCTGCAGGGATCTGCAGCTTTACAATTGCTTTAACTTTCTTGCGACCCATGGTCAGTAATTCCTTGCTTGCTAGTTCTTGTGGATATCGGAAAAGTCGAGTTCGACCGGCGTGTCACGTCCAAAGATGTTGACGAGCACGACGACCTTCGACTGTTCGATGTTGATTGATTCAATGTTGCCGTTGAAATCTGCGAATGGACCGGTGATAACGCGAACGCTGTCGCCAAGCTCCCAGAGTGGCTTGAACTTCGCTGCCTTCTTCTCTTCTTTCTTCGGACCGCCGAGGAAACGCTCGACTTCACGACGAGTGAGAGGGACAGGTTTGACCGCGGGACCAACAAAGCCGGTGACACCCGGAGTGTTACGAACGGCGTACCAAGTGTCGTCGTCGAGCCACATGCGAATCAGAACGTAACCAGGAAGCTGCTTACGCTCTACGTCGACCTTCTTGCCCTTCTTGATCTCGACCACGGTCTCCATGGGGATCACACACTCGAAGATTCGATCTTCGAGGTGCATCGACCGGGTGCGTGTAGCTAGGTTCGTCGAGACCTTGTTCTCATAGCCAGAGTACGACTGGATGACGAACCAGTCTCCGTCGCGATCAAACGGGCTGAGATCATCATCGGGGTCGACTACAGCTTCTTCCGCTTCGGGCGCTAAGTCTTCTGGGATCTCTTCAGCAGTTGTCATCGTCCAAGCTCCAGAAGTTTGAAGATGCTGGTCCGGAAACCGGTATCAATACCAAAAATGTATGCAGTAAGAATCGCTGTTGTAATGATGGTGACAGTCGTGAAAGCGATCATCTGCTCACGAGTCGGCCAAGAGACGCGCTGGAGCTCGACGCGAACCTCGCGAAAGAAGTTGACGACGCGTTTGAAAAACGAGACCCGGTCCTTCTTTTGGGAAGGCTGCCGCTTCTTGCGTTCCACACCTTGGCTTTGACGCTCCTGTCTTGCAGAAGCTCGACGTTGCTCTCTGTTCATAATCCTCTGGTCACTCGATCTATAAGAACGATGTATCTTTGAAGGCTAATGGTTGCATTGCATTCGCAGGGGCGGTGGGACTCGAACCCACAACAATCGGTTTTGGAGACCGATGCTCTGCCAATTGGAGCTACACCCCTAGGAGCCGACGGCTAAGTATATAAGTATCGCGGCCAGAAGGAAATCCGGCGGCAGGTTTTCTCAGGCAGCGCCCAGCGTCCGCTGTCGCTTTCTGAGGCTCCAGACTACAGCGACAACCACCGCCGAGGCAGCACTGGCAGAAACCTTGGTCGACACCAGACGTCGTTTGGCAATGGAAGATGGCTCAAAGCGAATGCCGGCCATGACCTCATCCACGAAAGAAGCGCGGGGAATCTGAGGTTCAACATCGTAGGATCTCACCATCTCGCTGAGAGCAGCGTCGGAGTTGGCGTCAGCTAAACACACCAGACACGACCGAATGTGGCCCTCTAGCAATTGGGCGCCCACAGGTGAGCCTGCCAGCGATTCTGGCACTCGACGGTGCACTGCTAGACACTCAACTCTGTTCACTGCTGTCTTGGTGATCTCAACCATCGAGTCCATCCCTTGTACTAAGTATCCGCTGGAGTCGACGGTGAGCACGATGAAGTCGCACCTTCGAAGCACTCACCGTGACTTCAAGCGCCTCGGCGATCTCTTCGTGGGTCCAGTCGTAGACGTCCTTCATGACCACCACCGTCCGCTGTTCGACTGGAAGTTGGTCAAGCGCTCGCTGCAGGCGGCCACGGAGATCTGCGGCCTCGCCAGCTTGCTCAGGGCTGATGACTTGCCGGAGGCCTGGGCCCAACCGGTCTTCATCGAGATCGTCATGCTGGTGCCGTTTGGCCCTTGCGCGCAGCGTCCACGCAGTGTTGACACAGATCCGATGGATCCACGTCCCGAACTTGGCATCGCCCCGAAACCTCGGGAGAGCCCGCCAAGCCTTGATAAATGTTTCCTGAGCCACATCGTGTGCTAGCTCCCTATTGCGAACTAATCGCAAAGCAAGCGTGAAGACATCCTGCTGATGCATTTCAACGAGGGTCCGAAAGGCTCCTTCGTCGCCGTCTTGCGCCTGTTCTACGAGTGTGCGTACTTGGACTGCGCGTTCGGTCATCGCGTTACCTCAGCAGTCGCGGTGGCTCGAGCAACCCCATCGATCGTGAGTGTCGCTGAGACTTTGCCGTCGTCGGCCACCAGGCTGGAGACGACTGCCCGTTCTGCTGGCCTCACCGGAGCTTTGAAGCGCACTTTGACGGTCTTGATCGGTGTTTCCCCGACCCCCCTGGCGGCCACTGCTTGGAAAAGCCAATTGGCCATGAGCAGTCCGTGGACTACTACTCCAGGCAATCCTGCAGCCACAGCAGCGTCATGATCCCAATGAATCTCGTTGAAGTCACCCGTTGCAGCCGCGTACCGAACAAGGTCTGCTCGGCTGGCCGACTTCGTGAATGGTGCGCTGGCAGTTGGGGTCTCATTAGGTCCCCTTGCATTGGCCGCAGGTTCTGTGACCTCTTCGGCTACGGGTGCGGTTGGACCTTCAGTCATAAGGAAGGTGGAAACAGATACGACAACCTCGTCGCCTGTCGAGTCATGGACAGTCGTAGTCAGGGTCACAAAGAAGCTACCCCGACGCTCGCGAACCCGATCAACAACCCCAGTGGCGGTGTACCTTCCATCCACCCACGGCTTTGACCAGGTGAACGTTTGATCGGCGTGAATAACACCCTCCGAAACGCTCTGCACATCCCCGTCGGCGAAGAAGGCTGGAGCCGTCAGAAAGAGAGCGGCTGCAGCGTATCCCGGAGGTGAGGAGATGGCCCATCGATCGGCATCGTC
>CAXMSI010000008.1:0-6761 GCA_964196085.1 uncultured Acidimicrobiia bacterium
AGGCCGAAGACGAAGGCTTGGACCAGATTTTCCTCAGTGCCGGGTTCGAATGGCGAGATGCCGGATGCTCGATTTGCCTAGCAATGAACCCCGACTTTTTGGAACCCGAGGAACGCTGCGCTTCAACCTCCAACCGAAACTTCGAAGGCCGCCAAGGAAAGGGCGGGCGAACCCACCTTGTCTCACCGGCCATGGCAGCAGCAGCGGCCATCGAAGGCCACTTCGTAGATGTAAGGAACTACGCATGAAAGCCATCAACACCATCACCGGCTCGGGTGCGCCACTGCCCCTCGCCAACGTTGACACCGATCAGATTATGCCGAAGAACTTCCTGAAGCGCGTCGAACGGTCTGGCTATGGACAGTTCGTATTTTGGGATTGGGCGACGGATGCCGAAGGAAATCCTAACCCTGAGTTCGTTCTCAACAAGCCCGAATACCAGAATGCGACCATGTTGCTAACCGGCGAAAACTTTGGCTCGGGTTCATCGAGGGAGCACGCTCCCTGGGGAATCGAGGACTGGGGATTCAGGGCAGTCATCGCTCCATCCTTCGCCGATATCTTCTACAGCAACTGCTGCAACATTGGGTTACTGCCAGTCGCCCTCAAATCGAAGGAAGTTCAGTACTTGATTGAGCTCGCCGAGGCCGAGCCAGACGCCCAGATTACGATCGATCTTCCTAACCAATCGGTCACTGCCGACGGATTCGAAGCTCGCTTCGAGATGGATATCGCGCGCAAACACCAGCTCGTTGAGGGCCTTGACCTGATTGGAACCACCTTGATACACGAAGATCTCATCGCCGAATTCGAAGCCACTCGCCCCAGCCACAAGCCGAGTCTCGCATAATGGCGACCGTCTCATTGCAACTCCTCCCAGAGGCCCAATGCGAAATCACTTCCGTGAAGTCGGGCGCCACGATGATGACCGAAGCCGGCGGCGGACTCGACCGAACATTCTCCGCCACTGACCTCGTTGCTGCAGGCCTTGGGGCTTGCATTGGCGCCGGAGTCGGACGGATCCTCGAGCGCAGGGACATCCCGCTGTCCGAGTCCTTCCTTGAGGTTGAAAAGACGATGGGAACAGAACCATCGCGAATCGAGAAGCTCGAAGTGACGATCTTCGTACCGACAGCCTACGACGAAAAGACTGAGAAGATCCTCCTTCGATCGGCACACACCTGCCCGGTGGGCCGCAGCCTCAACTCCGAGATTGAAATTGCGGTAGCCTTCGTCACAGATGACCCAGCCGACCCAAGTAACTGAATCGCAGATCCGCCCGGACTTACGGGCGGCGATTGGGAGATCGTGGCGAGCAGTGGCCTCGGCTGGTGCCAACTGGAGCGCCCGTGACCGGTCGGCGTTCGCCCAAGCAACCATCAGCGCCATGGCGGGCGAAGAAGTATTCGGCGAGTCCAACACCGTGAGATTTGTTGAACTCCTCGCAGCAGATCCTGGAGCGGTCCAACAGCCTCACGTGATTGACGCTATCGCTGAGTCTGATGAACCATCGGTTGTTGAGGTAGTTTCAATAGTCGCTCGCACGGCAGCGGTTGTCTCTTTCTACCAGGCTTTGGGACTGGCAATCCCGGCTTTACCCAGGGTCCAGCCTTCTGACCCAACAGGAGTCAACGTGCCCCCCGAAGAATGGGTCGACTCTGGAGCCTGGCTACCTGTGACCAAAGCCGACTCAATCGTCAACGCTTTCTCGATAGTTCCCCAAGAACTCCGTGCATGGTTCGACCTTGCTGACCAAATGTATCTCTCCGTTTCTGAGATGGCCGACCCAGTGATTGTGAAGGGCATAGCTCGTTCACAACATGAGGTTGTCGCATCCAGAACGTCTTATCTCAATGAGTGCTTCTACTGAGTGTTGTCACACACGCTGATGCTCAGGTGGAGCGCAGAGAACTCCCACTACACGTTCAACCCGGCTTCCATTGCTGACACGACCCAAGCAACCGGCATTCCTGGAGGCGAGGCATTGATTGCTCTCGTCGACGCAACGATGCTTGGCACCGAAGGCGAACGCGAACAGGCGAGGACAGACCTGCTCAGCGAGTTAGGGCCCCAAGGTCTCATCAGCGCCGCAAGTACCTATGGGAACTTCGAAATGATGAACCGAATTGCCGAGGGAACAGGAGTACGAGCCTCGGACGCTGGCTACGCCAGTTCGGCCAATTGGAGGGAACAGCTCGGCCTAGACAGGTTCAGCAAAGGTTACGAATGAGCAACCACCGGTACCCCTGCAGCTGAAGGGTCAATTGCGATGGGCCAGATTTGAGCTGTAGGAGCCACCACTTGGCCTGTGTACAGCTCACAGGGTTCTCACAGACTTCTCTTGCAATCTTCTCACGTGCATCGACCACAATTGTCGCCAACACTTCTTGGAGATCTACATGAAACGACTTATTGGACCGGTGCTTGCCCTCAGCCTCGTTTTGGCCGCATGTGGCAGTGGAGGAGGCAGCGCCGATGGTGTGGCAAGCCTCGAAGACCCGACCGCCACGACTACCGCGACAACCGCTCCCGCGGTCAGTCAAGAAGACGCCGTAATTTCCCTGGTCGAATGCATTCGAGCTGAAGGCATTGACATCAGCGACCCTGAAGTAGGAGCCGATGGAAACGTTGACCTGCGTAGTTTGTTCCGACAGGCAGAGGACGGCCAATTCGATCGGGAGGAAATGCAGGCTGCGCTCGATATGTGTGAGGAGGAGCTGGCTGCGGTAACGGTCGGTTTCACCAGAGATTTCGACCTCACCGAAATCCAAGACCAACTAGTGGTCTGGGCTCAATGCATGCGTGACAACGGGTATGACATGGACGACCCCGATCTCACCAACTTCGGCACACCTGGGCAGGGCGGAGGGCCAGGTGGAGGCCCATTCGGTGACATCGACCCAGCCGATCCTGACTTTGTCTCAGCCAGCGAGGCCTGTGAAGATGTGCAACCGGGCTTTGGCCCAGGTGGCCGCGCAGGACCCGGAGGACGTCCATGACCACCCCTAAAAAGCGGTCGCGGACATGGTTCTGGTTCACCCTGGCGGTCGCAGCGATCACCGCTGCAGTTGTCGGGTTCGGACCTTTATCCTCAACCGACGATGAACCTGAAACCACAGAGGCAGCCTCAACCAGCTTCTCTCCCGTGGTCCTAGGCGATCTCAGCCAAGAAGAGAGCTACGACGGCACACTGGAATCTCTCGAGGGAGAGACCCTGTCATCCCCAGTTTCGGGCGTCGTCAACTTCGTTGCCTCATCGGGATCTGTAGTGGAGCCCGGCGAAGTGCTCTTCGAGGTTGACGGCGAGCCATTCGTCGTTCTCTCTGGGACCGTTCCCGCATACCGAGACCTCACGCTGGGCGAAGACGCTCGAACGCTCACCAACCGACTCAACGGCACACTCACCTGGCTGGCTCCTGTCGGGACGGTACTCCAAGAAGGGGACGTGATTGCCCGTATTGACGACCAACCCGTAGTTGTGCTGTTCGGAGAGACGCCTGTCTATCGAACTCTCTACGATGCTCGAACGAACCTTGAAGGCCCCGATGTCCTGCAACTAGAACAGTCACTCGAACGGCTTGGGTATGCGACGTCTGACAACCTGACCGTCGACGAAGAGTTCACCTCGGCCACCGAAGACCGGGTACAGGAGTGGCAAGAAGCATTGGGAGCTTCAGACGATGGAAGAGTCGACCTCGGCGAAGTCATCTTCCTTCCCGGCCCAGCTCAGGTGACTAAAGAGCTAGCTGAGCTCGGTGCTCGACTCTCCGACGGCTCTCCAATCGCAAGCGTGGCCACTGGTGACCTTCTCCAAGGTGACGACGTCCTCCAACTAGAAAAAGCCCTAGTTGACTTAGGCTTCCTTGATGTTGCTGATGACACATTCGATGCCCAAACAGCGCTCGGAGTTACCAACCTGCAGGAGTCGGTCGGCGCGACCCTCACGGGCTACCTGCCTGCAGCAGCAATCCTCTACTCCGACCTCGCTGTGCGAGTTGACTCGGCCGTTGCCAGCGTCGGCTCGGCCGTTTCACCTAACTCCCCAGTCATTGAAGTCTCAAGCACTGAGCTGATTGTTCGCCTGGCCCTCCCTGCCTCAGATCAGGGCCTTCTCACCGAAGGAACAGCCGTGACGGTTGAGCTCCCTAACGGCACCGACATCCCAGCGGTGGTTCTGTCAGTGGCCTCTGTAGCTACTCGCCAAGCGGGAGCTGAGGCCACCTTCGAAGTAGTGATCGGGCTTTCTGACTCCGCTGCTGCTCAGGGCTTCGAAGACTCCCCCGTCGACGTTGAGGTGATAACAGACTCGGTACAGAACGTGCTCAACGTCCCTGTTACCTCGCTGATCGCGTTGGCGGAAGGTGGATACGCCGTAGCGGTCCAAGACGGGGACGGAACCCGCCTTGTCGCGGTAGAGCCCGGTTTCTTTGCTCGAGGCATGGTGGAGGTCACTGGCAATCTGTCAGCTGGCGATATGGTCGAAGTACCGTGAGCGAACTGGTTCTGTCAGTCGACAATGTAGCCAAGAGCTACCCCCTTACCCCGCCAGTCCACGCTCTACGGGGAGTCACCTTCGATGTGGAGGCTGGTGAACTTCTGTCGGTTGTTGGGCCTTCAGGTTCGGGGAAGTCGACACTGCTGCACATCATGGGAACACTCGACCTCCCAACATCGGGAGATGTTCAAGTCGCAGGTCATTGGGCCTCTGACCAGTCTGACAAGCAGCTCTCCGCTCTTCGGGCGAGACACATCGGCTTCGTGTTCCAGCAGTTTCACCTCCTCAACGGATATTCGGCACTCGATAACGTCGCCGACGGCCTTCTCTACACCGGGATGTCTTCTGGGGATCGGAGAGATCTCGCTTTGGGATCCCTCGAACGAGTGGGATTAGGCCACCGCCTCAGCCATGTGGCCACCGAACTCTCGGGCGGAGAGCGCCAGCGGGTCGCCATTGCCCGAGCTCTCATTGGGTCGCCCTCTCTAATCCTCGCTGATGAGCCAACTGGGAATCTCGACACCAAAACAAGCGACTCAATAGTGGAGCTCCTCGAAGAACTCAACGCGGGTGGAGCCACCATTGTGGTGATCACGCACAACAGAGAAATCGCTGCCAAGTTCTCTCGCACTATCGCCCTCAAAGACGGCTTCATCGAGTCGGACTCGACGATGGCAAGAGCGCGTTAAGTGTCTACTCAAATCGCTCCATCTCGGATTAACGGTTCAGACCTGGTGAGAACTGCAACGGTCGGGCTGAGAACGCGTCGAATGCGCATGGCCTTGTCAGCCCTCGGAATTGCCATCGGCATTGCAGCTCTGGTCGGCGTGCTTGGCTTGTCTGAATCATCGAAGTCCGACCTTCTAGCCACGCTTGACCGACTCGGTACGAACCTCCTGACTGTTGAGGCTGCAACCGGCATCGGACTCGGCTCAGGAGAGCTCCCCGCTGACGCCGCCTTGATGATCGGCCGCATCGGACCGGTCGAAAGTACTGTTTCTATCAGCGCCGTCGACGCTTCGGTCTATAAGAACGACCTAGTTCCTGCAGGTCAAACAGGGGGAATCACCGTGCAGGCAGCCGGTCAGGATCTCCTCGACACCTTGGCCGGCTCGCTGACTGAAGGCGATTGGTTCACCGGCGCAACTGGGCCGTATCCCACAGTGGTGCTCGGCTCTATTGCTGCCGAACGACTCGCCATCAACGCAACCGACTCCCAGCCCCAGGTTTGGCTCGGCGACCAATGGTTCACCGTTATTGGGATTCTCAGCCAGTTCGATCTTGCACCCGACCTCGACCGCGCAGCCCTCATCACTCTGACCGCGGCTGCTGAGTACCTCGACCATGACAACGTTCCCACTCGGATCTTGGTACGGGTCGACCCTGATCAGGTCGAGGGCGTCGTCGACGTCTTGGCCCTCACTACCAACCCCGAAAACCCCGACGAAGTCCAGGTAGCCAGACCCACCGACGCTCTTGAGGCAAAGGAAGCTGCCGACGACGCCCTCACGTCGCTGTTCTTAGGACTGGGCGCTGTCGGACTCCTTGTGGGAGGCGTCGGCATCGCCAATGTAATGGTAATTTCGGTCCTTGAGCGACGCTCCGAGATCGGACTTCGAAGGGCACTCGGTGCTACGCGACGGCATGTCGCCTTGCAGTTCCTCGGGGAAAGCCTCATCCTTGCAACTATCGGAGGGGTTGGCGGAGTAATACTCGGATACGGCGCGACGTTCGCCTACGCGACCTACAAGGGTTGGGGAGTTTTGGTACCGACCAGCGCACTTGTCGGGGGAATTGCTGCTGCGTTAACAATCGGCGTGATCGCAGGCCTGTATCCTGCAATCCGAGCCTCCAAGCTGTCCCCAACCGAAGCTCTAAGAACCGCATGACAGAAACCCAGACCCAACGAATATTGGTGGTTGACGACGAGGAACCCATCCGCGACCTCATCGCAACTGCTCTTGGGTACGCCGGCTTCGAGGTGGCCACCGCCGAGGACGGCGTTGCAGCGCTCAGCCAGGTTTCGCTAACCGGACCCGACTTGATCGTCCTCGACATCACGATGCCCGGCTTCGACGGCTGGGAGGTATGCCGGCGGCTACGGCGCGATGGTGACACCACGCCAGTAGTCTTCCTGACCGCCCGAGATCAACAGGATGAGAAGCTACGAGGCTTCACCTTGGGGGCAGATGACTACCTCACCAAACCATTTTCCCTCGAAGAACTCATCGCCCGAATTAGGGCCGTCCTTCGCCGGGGTGCGCCA
>CAXMSI010000008.1:6771-19063 GCA_964196085.1 uncultured Acidimicrobiia bacterium
CGTGCTCTCCAAGGGTCAAATCCTCGATCACGTATGGCAATACGACTTCGGTGGAGACGGCAACGTTGTTGACACCTACGTGTCATATCTCCGAAAGAAGCTCGGAGAACCCCGCCTTATCCAAACGGTTCGAGGAGTTGGCTACGTCCTAAGGGACCAAACATGACCATCAAGCGACGACTCGTCGCCAGCGTGGCAGGCCTCTCTTTAGTCGTCTTCGCACTCGCGAGCCTTGTCACAGCAGTCAGCCTCAGGAATCGCCTAGTTGCCCGGATAGACCAACAAGTGCACAGCTTCAACATCCGCGGGCTTCAGAGGGGCCTGAACGGCATTCCCATCCCGACTCTTATCGAGGCGGGTCGCCAGCCCGACAGCCCGTTCGCACGCTTCACCGAGGAGCGCGATGTGGCCATTATGTTCTTTGGCGGGGGCCAAACCTTCGTACTCCCCGCCGGCTCCAACGAGGAGCCAAAGCCGTTGCCAGAGGTGGACGTAGCCGAGATTTCAGGCCCCCGCGGGCCATATACCGTCGACGCTGTGGACGGCACAATCGAGTACCGCACTGCCATCCACGAAGTGCCCGGAGGATACCTTGTGGTGGCAGTGTCTCTTGAGGAGACCACCGCTGCGGTGCGGTCTCTGATCAGAGTTCTGATGCTTGTCAGCAGTGCTGCAGTGGCAGTGGTGGTTGCTGGTACCGCTCTAATAGTCGGTCGAGGTCTGAGGCCGATTGATGAGATGATCCAGACTGCCGAGCGGGTGGGCGAAGGTACATTATCCGAACGGGTGCCAGTCACCGACGGCAACACTGAGGTCGGGCAGCTAGCAATGGCAGTCAACTCCATGCTCGGTCGCGTCGAAGAGGCTGTCGCCGTGAGAGAGGAATCCGAGGCGAGGCTCCGGCGCTTTGCCTCAGACGCATCTCATGAGTTGCGTACCCCCCTCACCTCCATCTTGGGATACGCCGAACTGTATCGCCACGGGGGTAGCGCAGAGGGGGCAATCGCGCAGTCGTTTGGTCGGATCGAATCCGAGGGTGGGCGAATGGCTCGTATGCTCGAACAACTCCTACAGCTCACAAGGCTTGACCAATCAGACGAGTCCCAACGGGACCCTGTGGACATCCGACCGATGGTGGAAGACGTGGTGTCGGACGCCCGCGTTGTGGAGCCGAAACGCCCGATCACACTGCTCACACCCAACGAACCCGCGCTGGTGGCAATGCACCCTGACCAGATTCGGCAGATTGTTGGGAACCTCCTCGCAAACGTTCGAAGCCACACCGCTCCAGCCGATAGGGTCGAAATCGAGATAGGCCTTCAACAGGATTCGGTGCTGATATCAGTCCGCGATGAGGGGCCCGGCATGTCGCCAGACGACGCAGCCAATGCTTTCGATAGGTTCTTCCGAGCGAATCCATCAGGCCCAGGCTCAGGTCTCGGCCTTTCGATAGTTGACGCTATAGCGAAGGACCACAACGGAACCGCGTCGATTACCAGTTCAAGCGGAACCACCGTCACGGTCGAGCTACCGCGGGCTTGAACGACAAGGGAGGCCGCCGGTTAGCGACCTCCCTGAAACCAGCAAGGTTGCCGGATTACATATCGACAGTAAGACCAACCGTCACCGTTCCACCAGATGTCAGCGCAGGGCATCCCTTTGCCAACTCCAGAGCGGCGTGGCCGTCTGCAGCTTCAATGAGCGAGTAACCCGAGAGGGCTCCGGCTGCAGCTTCTGTGACGGTGCCGTCAGCAGCCACCACCTTACTCATCGTGATTGGGTTGCCACCGTCAACGATTGCTTCGCCGAGCTCTCCGAACCAGCCTTCCCACGCTGCCATTTCGGTATCAGTGCCGCCGCTGTATGTGAACAAAAACTTAGCCATGATCGTCCCTTTTTCTTTTGGCCCTCTTGAGCCCCATACAGAGACAACGAACGAAGCGGCTCACTTTCGACACCCTCTCCAAAAATTGCTCAGGCCTACAGCATCACGTGTCGGCTTCTTAGGAGCTGATCCCGCTGTCTGCGTCCGCCTACCTCCAAGTGGGTTGCACACAGGCGGAGAACGCGGCATACTGCATTGCAATGAACGCCTCAACCGCCACCATCATTATTCCCTAACGACGCCGACCAACATCCCGGTCGAGCGTCTTTCACCCTCTGCAACTGCGGAGGGTTTTTGCTTGGAGAAAACACCATGACACTTGAAATTTACGACACCACGCTCCGCGATGGCACCCAGCAGGAGGGCATCAGCCTCACCGTGAATGACAAGCTGCGCGTGGCCCGCCTACTCGACAATTTAGGGGTCGATTACATCGAGGGCGGATGGCCAGGCGCAAACCGCAAGGACACAGAATTCTTTAAACGAGCGATCTCAGAACTCGATCTCAAGAATGCCAAGCTCTCAGCGTTTGGTTCTACCCGTCGCCCAAGCGGAGACGTAGAAACAGACCCGCTTCTGCGGTCCCTTCTTGAAGCAGAAACGGAGATTGTGACCATCGTAGGAAAGACTTGGGACTTCCACGTAAAGGAGGCTCTGCGGACTTCCGAGGATATCGCTCTGCGCATGATCTCTGAATCGGTCGAATTCTTGACCCGTCACGGTCGGCGGGTGTTCTTTGACGCCGAACACTTCTTCGACGGCTATCTCGGCAACGCTGACTTCGCCCTGCGCGCCCTCAAGGCAGCACACGAATACGGGGCAAAGCGGCTTGTTTTGTGTGACACGAACGGTGGCATGTTGCCAACGCAGGTCCAAGCCGTCCTCAACCGCCTACAACCCCAGCTGCCGGATGCTCAACTCGGGGTGCACTTCCACAACGATTCTGGCTGCGCCGTTGCCTCGAGCATTGCATCGGTGGATGCTGGCGTTCGTCAAGTGCAAGGATGTGTGAATGGCTACGGCGAACGAGCTGGGAATGCCGACCTGTCGGTGCTACTGCCTGATCTTGCACTCAAGATGGACCAGCCAGTCATCGACGAGGACCAACTCGAAATGTTGAGTCCAATCGCCCATCATATTGCCGAAGTAGTCAACATCGCTCTTGATTCGCAGCGACCCTACGTTGGCAGTTCGGCCTTCACGCACAAGGCCGGGTTGCACACGTCGGCTTTGGCTCGACACCGAGACGCATACGAACACGAGAACCCAGCTGCAGTTGGCAATAGAACCCGGATGGTTGTCAGTGAGTTGGCTGGCAAAGCCAGCGTCTACTCGAAAGCTGCAGAGATGGGTCTTGATATGGATGACGATCTTGCGATGATGGTCCTCAATGAGGTGAAGTCGCTCGAACACGGTGGCTACCAGTTCGAGGCGGCTGACGGATCGTTCGAGATGCTGGTTCGAACCATGTCTGGATGGAACAACGAGCTGTTCAAGCTAGAATCCTTCCGGGTCTTCTCAGAGCACTCTCCAGACGGAGGGGTCACCGCCGAGGCCACAGTCAAGCTCACTGTTCAAGGGCAACGTAAGATCAGCACCGGAGAAGGTGCTGGCCCAGTAAATGCCCTCGATGTGGCATTCCGCAAGGCTCTCCAAGACCACTACCCCCACATCATGGATCTCCACCTAACGGACTACCGCGTGCGCGTGCTTGACAGCGGTGATGGCACATCTGCCACCACTAGGGTCCTGCTGGAAATGGCTAATTCGACTGAGTCCTGGAGCACCGTTGGAGTCCACGAAAACGTGATTGAGGCCAGCTTCAAAGCGCTCCAAGAAGCCCTCACGATCGGTCTCCTAAGGGGCATGTCCCAAGACTGAGCTACTCACCCACATCCACCCAGGTAGCTCCCGAGACTGAAACCAGCTCGTTGAGGGGCATGGGGAATATGGTGGTTGGCGTGCCCGCAGCGACCCACACTTCCTCGCTACGCTTCAACGACACATCTGCGTAGACAGGAATGACGGTGGCGTGGCCGAAGGGTGGCGTTCCGCCCACGGCGTATCCCGTGGCCGCTCTCGCGTCTTCCACATCTGCCCGTCCCACCTTCTGGGCACCGATGGCCCGGGCCAGTTTTTCAGTATCTATCCGCAGATCCCCAGACATCAAAACCAAGATTGGAAAGCCGTCCGCAGATAGCACGATCGACTTAGAAATCTGGCGGAGCTCACACCCCGCCACTCTGGCAGCATCCTTGCTCGTTTTGGTTCCTTCAGGGAACACCAGTGGTGTAGCCGAGTACCCAATCTCAGCACAGGCGGCAACGAATCTTTGAGTGGCGGGAGGGAGTTCCATCTCGCGTGACTTTAATGTGCCACAATCAGGGCATGTCAAACGTCCACAGCGAACTGCTCAAACTCCGCAGGGCCGATCAAGCCTTGGTCGTGCTCACCTACAGGGGAGATTGGTGACCGTACTGCTGTGCGCAGCTCGTGAAGCTGCAGAGTGAAGTTGACCGTCTCCACGTCGGTGGCGGAGAACTCGTCGCAATCAGCGTCGACGACGAAGTCAGACAAGCCGGAATGTTCGCGCGGTGGCCGGTGCCGAACGTGCAATTCGTCCCTGATCCCGGAGGAGCCAAGTACCTCCAACCTCTGGGTCTCTACAACCCCGACGAGCGCAACGGCATTGCGCTCCCTGCTCTCCTGGTCCTAGACCCGAGCGGCAGGGAGGTATTTCGGTTCACCGGAGGTGACTTCGCTGATCGAGTCGCCGATGAGTCGATGTTCCAGGCTCTCGAAGCCCTGCAATTGGGTTCCAATCCGCCACAGATGGGAGGCCCGAGCGGAAAGGTGCCCGAAACGCTGCGAGGTTACTTTCGTCCAATTAGCTTCGCCGCATACATGACTGGCAGCCGCACCGGCGCCCTAGCTCTCTCGCGAAGGGTTGCCGACGAAAACGCCAAGGCCGATCTCGTTGCCCACGTGAAGCAGATGCAAGCGGCGCTCGATGCATGGGCTTCGCTCAAACCCCCGAAGTAGCACCTGACAGACAGCTGCCGGGGCAATCGGCAGCAACACCTCAAACGGCACCGACGCACCGCGTGGCCATGGAAAAGGGAGCCCTTGCAGGCTCCCTTTTCATCAAATCTTTTGTTGTTGTCAGCTAGACGAGGTCTTGCTCTCGAATCCCAAAGCTTGGGTGGCGAAGGCGACAAAGCGCCAACTTCTCGAGTTGACGAATGCGCTCACGAGTTAGGCTGAACTCATCACCAATCTCTTCGAGGGTCCGAGGGACACCATCGTAGAATCCGTAGCGAAGTGCCAAAATACGACCTTCGCGTTCTGGTAGCCGCTCAATAGAGATACGGAGGCTGTTAGCTACGTCCATCTCCTCGGTCAGAAGTACCGGGTCTGCAGCATCTTCATCTTCGATGAAGTCACCGAGTTGAGCACCATCTTCGCCAACAGGTTGCTCAAGAGAAACAGTGTCTGCAACCGACAGAGCTAGCTCCACCTTGTCGACCGTCACACCAGCTTCTTCAGCAATCTCTTCTGGCTTCGGGTCACGGCCCAGCTCAGCCTTAAGGCTTGCCTGAGCAGCACGCACCGCGGCAAGCGTATCGTGTAGGTGCACAGGAATGCGAACAGTTCTGGACTTGTCAGCAATGGCTCGAGTGATCGCCTGGCGGATCCACCAGGTGGCATACGTTGAGAACTTGAAACCCTTACGCCAGTCAAACTTCTCAACGGCACGAATGAGTCCCAGGTTGCCTTCTTGAATGAGATCAAGGAAGTCAATGCCAGCAGTGTTGGCATAGCGACGAGCGTTAGCGACGACCAACCTGAGGTTGGCTGTTAGGAACGCATCCTTTGCCTGGCGGCCACGACGCACCTTTCGCTTAGCTTCAATCAGGGCCTTCTTGCCCTTGACCTCGCCTGCTTCGAGTTTCACGGCTGCGGTTTCACCCGACTCAATAAGCTGAGCGAGCTCAACCTCTTGTTCAGCAGTGAGCAGCTCATACTCACCAATGGCGGTGAGATACTGTGACACGAGGTCAGTAGTAAGTCGCCCACGATCATCTGTCAGCTTCGAAGCGCTCTTAGCGAGCTGCTTCTTCGATTTCATCTCCGCTTTTACGCGGCCAGAGGGTGCTGCAACAGCCATGAAAAACCCCATCCCTTAAGAAGTAGAACGTACTGGAAGGCACCAACACCGCCCAGCCACCAAGGCCGCTCCTCCAGCGAACCCTAGGTCGTACACTATGCCATATAAACCACTGCTTGTGAACCCCTTTCTTTCGTATTGTGCCCTAGGCCGGAGCGGTAATACAAGACACTGAATCTCTGGGCTTTAAGTCAAGTTGGCGACCCTTCAACCAGACCAAATGAACCAAACCCACAAATTTCTAGGAGACCGAAGTGAGCCATATTGAAGAGTTACTTGCCAAGAACTCCACGTATCGCAGGAGGCATATCGAGCTTGGACTGATCCCAAAGTACCCGACGATTGTGATCACCTGTATGGACGCTCGAACTGCTCCCGAGCACTTCTTGGGCATCGAATCTGGGGAGGCATTGGTCATACGAAACATGGGGGGCAGGGTGACGCCTGAGGTGGAGTATCAAATTGGAGCTATCTCCCACATCATCACCTCGAACGGCGGCCAACTCCCAGAAATCCTGATCATTCACCACACCGACTGTGGGATGCAAAGGCTTCACCCCGAGATCCAGCAGGACGTTTCAGAGGCCACCGGGATCCCGACCGGCTACCTGGCCTCCGTCGCTATCACCAGTCCAGCCGAGAGTCTCACAGCCGACGTTGCGGCACTAGAGGCGTCCGCCTATATCCCATCCGGGATGGCAGTACGAACCGTGATGTACGAAGTCGTCTCAGGCGAAGCAACTCCCCTTTAGCCGAAGGACTTCACGGATACACCGTCACTGTCCTGGGACCGTTCATCGTTGAGCTACCTTCTAGGCCAGTTCAACCAAACACCCTGCTCACACGAAGCCTTAGCCCTCTCGTTTTTTGTAGCGACAGTGGTGAAGCGGACGATGAGAGTCGTCTGACAATGCGGGATACGGAAGTGTCAGGAGAATCTTCCTTACGGGCCTTCCCACAGGGTCGCTTTAGGGAAGAACGCAGCCCAGGCGAAGAAGAACTCGTTTCGATGTACAGCAACTTCTAGCGACTTCCCAGCCAAGGGCCCTTCAATCGCCTTGCCGAGGATCGACCAGGTAGTGCCAGTTTCTAGATCGCGGAACGTTAGGTCGTCCACTGATTCGAACGTAAGGATGCTCCCGTCAACTGTCGACAAATAGGCCGAAGCTGTACCAATCCCGACTCCGCCGCTGATCGATCTAGCGTCGAGAGCGTCCGAGGTTGCTTCATCACCCCAGAAGATAGCTACCGGGACACCGCCAACTACATCGTTTACCGCTCCAGCAGCCTGAAGACCATCAAAGGCGTACCCCTTAACTACGCCTCCTTCGTCGACCCCAACTACACGAGACAATGCTGGCAGGCGAGGATCGAGAACATCGTGGAAGAACGACGGAATTGGCGCCTTGGCCGAGCTGTACCCAGCATAGGGATTTTGTCCGTAGCGGTATCCAAATTCTTGGTCCTCGCTCAGTGCGAGACCTGTCGGGAACTCCCGCGCGAACGACCCAAAAGACACAATTCTGCTTGGGATAATTGTCAGCTGATCTCCTGCGTGCTCCCCGACAATTCCAATCCCGGTGAGCTGTTGCCACAGAGAGTCCGTCGCGTCATCCCACATCACCATGTCAGAACGCCTGAGGAGCCCTGATACTCCGAGCCGCAAGACGTCACCCTCGAACCGCCGGTCGAAAACAATGCCGGTGTTGCATAGAGGGCAGAACGTCACCGAGACAGGCACGTCGCCCACTACATCATTGACAATCTCATGTCGGGTCATCACCGACAGCGGGTAGAACTGCGCGATGTCTCCCAACGTGAGGAGAACACCAGGCTCATTGTCTTCGATCCAGTCGCTGTCTGCAATGCTGTCATATTGGGGGTTATCGAGCGGGGCGATCCGGTCTCGCGGATCTGGACCCCGAATACCTAGGAATATCGAGTCGAGCTCAACCGTACGGCGGCTCCAATCGGTCGACCACTGCTCCGTCGCAAAATCAAGGCCATTGGGGAGGTCTCTCCGCTCGATTGCTTCAACAATCACATCTGCCGTGGTCGTTGCTGGACCCCCAGCCACCGACGAAGTCGTGACCACAGGAACAGTGGTCTCAACCACTTCCGGAGTGCCCGCGCAGGCACCAGCGACTAGGAGCAAAGCGACAAGTGACGAGCGGAATCTCATGCTGTCTACAACACCCTCACCGCTGACCGCATTCCGAGGACTACCGTTCTAGCAAATGAATCGCCTCGCCAAAGCCACTAGCCCCTACCTCCTTCAACACAAGGACAATCCTGTGGATTGGTTCGAGTGGGGAATTGAAGCCTTCGGTGAGGCCAAACGGCGTGACGTCCCGATATTCCTCTCTATTGGGTATTCAGCCTGCCACTGGTGTCACGTCATGGCCCACGAATCGTTCGAGGATGACATCATCGCCGAGCGCATGAACGAACTGTTCGTCAATATCAAAGTCGATCGTGAAGAACGACCCGATGTTGACTCGGTCTACATGTCGGCAGTTCAAGCCATGACTGGCCGCGGTGGGTGGCCGATGTCGGTTTGGCTCACCCCCGACCAAAAGCCACTCGTTGCTGGCACCTACTTCCCAAAGGAACCGCGCCACGGGATGCGTTCGTTCCCAGATCTGAACGAAGCAATTGGGGAGGCGTGGGCCCATGACCGTGAGTCGTTTGCGGGGCAGGGCGACAAGCTAATCAGCGCGATGCATCGAGATTTCCCGGTTTCCCAAAGCGGCCCTACTGAGTTGGTTCTCAAAGGAGCCTACGAGCAGATCATTTCGACCTACGACGCCACCTTTGGTGGGTTCGGTGGCGCACCCAAGTTCCCGCAGCAGCCCGTCTTGGATTTTCTCCTCACGATTTCGGACCGACCATGGGCTACCGAAGCCAAGCCTATCTTGGACCACACCCTCACTACGATGGCTGCCGGGGGGATCTACGACCACCTCGGCGGAGGCTTCGCCCGCTACTCGGTGGATCGCAAGTGGCTCATCCCCCACTTCGAGAAAATGCTCTACGACAACGCCCAACTGATCAGGCTCTACCTCCGAGCAGGCCAGAACGGAGGGCCCGCCTTCTTCACCGGGGTGGCAGAAGTGACAATTGAGTACGTGATGAGGGATCTTCTGCTCGAGGGGGGCGGTTTCGCTTCAGCTGAGGATGCTGACTCCGAGGGCGAGGAGGGGAAGTTCTATGTATGGACCGACGAGGACTTCCGTTCGATCGTAGGGCCCGACGACGCCGACGCAGCAGCCCTCGTCTGGGGAGTTTCAGTTGGCGGTAACTTCGAGGGCTCCAACAACTTGCACGCTGCTCTCCCGCCAAGTGAAGTAGCGCGGCTGATTGACTCCACGCCTGAGAAAGTGCGTGCTTCGGTAAACCGGGCCCGTCAGAAACTGCTCAAAGTACGATCAGGAAGAGTGCGACCAGGTCTCGATGACAAAGTAGTGACCGCTTGGAACGGCCTCATGCTGCGAGCTTTGGCAGAAGCTGGAGCAGTTCTGGACAGGGCGGAATACCTCGAATCGGCTCGCAACAACGCTCGTTTCGTGCTCGCAAATGCGCGCACGGAAACGGGTTCTTTGGCTCGCTCTTGGGCGAAGGGACGCGCTACCACCGGAGCCTTCCTTGAAGACTATGCCGGCTACGCCATGGGTCTCTTCCGTCTCTATCAAGCCACCGGCGAGTTCGAGTGGTATGAAGCTGCCGAGACCTTAACTCGCGAGATTCCTCGTCGATTCCTGGAGGACGGTCGCTTCTACGCCAACGACAACCACGAACTCATCATCAGACCCCAAGATCAGACTGACAACCCGCAGCCTTCAGGTTCATCCTTGGCGGCCGAAGCGCTGCTCACCCTGGCTCTCTACACCGGCGAATCGGAGCTCTTCGATCACGCAGACACTGCAATGCGAGGAGCGGTAGATCTCATGGAGAGAGCCCCCTCTGCTGTTGGCCACATGCTTACCGTGGCCGCCAGCCTCATCGAGGCCAAAGAGGTGGCGATTGTCGGACCTGACGCTCATCAACTCGCGTCGGCTATTTGGGAGGGTTATTACCCCAATGTGGTGCTTGCCACCTCGCTTGACGGCTCAGAGCCAATACCGCTACTTCGAGGCAGAGCAGATGGAACCACCCGAGCATTCGTCTGCGAAAACTTCATCTGTGAGCAGCCCGTCACATCTCAAGCGGCACTTTCGGATCTACTGGGAACTCTTTAGCGGCCAGACATACGCGCAACCTCTAGAGCGGCCTGTCAGAGGTTGTCACGGGTGACGCTTCGGCCAGCAAGAGCAGCGAGTTGCTCTTCATCAACATTGGTCCCAATCCCGGGAAGATTGGGAACAGCAATGTGACCATCATCGGCTTCCCAAGGGGCGGTGGTTACGTCTTTCCGGAAGTACCAACGTGTAGCTGCCAAGTCGAGATGTGTGACACCGCTCAGGCTTGCCACCGCCATAGTGTGACCCCTCCCGATACTCGATTCCAACAGCCCCGTAGCTTTGAGAGCGATTCCGGCTGCCACCGCCAATTCGTGGATCATCAGGGCGCCGCGAACGCCGACTCGACCCGGCTTTAGACACAGAATGTCTGCTGCTTGGGCTGCAATCACCCTTTGGGCAGCTACCACAGACAGCACCGACTCATCTAGACACACCGGAGTGGTGATTTGAGACCTCAGCTCAGACAAACCGCCCAGGTCAAAAGCTGGGAGCGGTTGTTCGATGTAGACAAGCCCGAGCTTGTCGAGCATTGGGAAGATCGGGTCGTTGCTGTCACCGTATGAGCCGTTGGCGTCGACCCCAACCTCGAGCTTCGGAAACAGGCCAACTATCGCCGAGACAGGTTCATGATCCCACCCAGGCTGAATCTTCAGCTTTACCCCTGGATATCCAAGACGGACTGCTGCAGCCACCTCCGCTTCGAGCGCTCCGATGGAGCCTTTGATGCCAATGGCTGGCGAACACGGCAGCGCCTTCAACGATCCACCAATCAAGACCCCAAGCGGGGAATCAACGGCTCTTGCCTGCTGATCAAGATCGGCCTCGTCGAGCGCTGCCATGGCTGTCCCAGGCAAGGCTTGCTCATCTCCGGGTTGGTAACTGGTGAGAGCTGCCCAAACATCATCAGTGTTCTCGGGCGTCACCCCATACCAAGGAGCTGCTTCGCCCCACCCGGTAACACCGTCTCGCTCCACCCCCACAAGGACCGTTCGTCTGTGCTCAAGAAGCGCCGTAGCCATGTGAAAAGGAGTCTGGAACGGGAGCGAAACTTCGACTACACGGAGCCGATCCCACCTCACCAACCTGAGCCACCAGAGGATCCGCCACCAAAGCTTCCGCCACCAGAGAACCCCCCGAAGCTCGAGCCGCCTGAACCAGACGAACCCCAGGAGGACCCTCCCGAAGCACCACCGCCAAAGCCACCCCCTCCACTGAACCACGAGTCGGTGTCTGACGACCACGACTTGTCTCGGTACACCGGTGACCAACCGCCACCGTAGCCCGTCCCACCGGTGATAACCCAGTGGTAGTAGAGGAACGTGTAGGGGTCGAATGACCGGAGCGATCTTGGCAGCCGCTCCCCTGTGATCGAGTCTTTCTGTCCATTCGTCCCAGCATGGGCAAGTTCTGGTGCGTACCGGTCTGCGTCGTCAATGGCCGAGCGTTCAAGGGCCTGACGCTGCGCTGCATACGCAAGGGCGAACTGTCGTGGCCCCCGCGGATCAGACGCACCAAAGGCGGCTGCAACGTCTGCGTAGGAGCCTTGGAGTCCCAGAACTCCAAGTGCCCCGCGAACGTCGCGCCACTTGCCAACAGCAACCGCTGGTTCCAACCCGATGGCCAACAAGGCCGCAATGGTCTTGCGATTGTCTTTGCTAACGCCACCTTCTTCGATGAGCTGAACGTTCAGAGCTTCGTAGTTCTCAACAGCTCGAGCCCCATGGCGAGAAAGGGCCACTCCTATGGCCACAGGGATTCCCAGCTCACGAGCTACTTTGCGAGCCTCCTTTGCTTCCGTTTTTGTACTCACTCCAGCCAGAGCGAGTTCTACGGCCAACCCAGGAGGACTGTCTTGACGGGCGATTCGGTATGCGTCCAAAAACTCCTCAACGGACTCCTCATCGTGGTTCATCAGAAGAAACGCCGCAACAGCCGCTACCGACAACCCATCATCTGCCACTGAACTGCCTTCAAGAGCCGAGATCACTGCCTCATACT
>CAXMSI010000009.1:0-18824 GCA_964196085.1 uncultured Acidimicrobiia bacterium
CAACACGCTGTTGGGACGACACAGGCGAACATCATGTTCGAAAGCGCAAAGCGGCTCCTCCGTAGCAGCGGTGAGTTGTGGGTAGTCGCCAACCGGCATCTTCGATATGATCAACTTCTGAGTCAATCCTTTTCACAGGTCTCCATCGAGGCCTCGGGCCCGAAGTTTGTGGTTCTGTTAGCAATCTGAGGCGACTCAAACTAAAGATTCTATCGAAATGTGCCGTTCTATCCCTAAAGCTCCGGTGGTTCGGACAAGTACGACAACCCAATGGACGTGATGAGCTCTAACTCCGGTACGAGGCAGGCTCTCGGCACCACCGTACATAACCGGTATCTGTCGGATTGGGTGGACCTGCAGACGTTGTCGTCTACTCGTCTGGCTACACCGAACTATCACTCCAACCCGGGACGAGCGGGAACACAACATCAAGATCGGAACGACTACCCCGGTGGTCTACATGGAGGTCCAGGACTCGGGGGTACTACTGACCGGGCGATTCCTTATCAATCCCCGGTCGAGGCGGACCCAAACCGAGGCTGTCTGGGTCAAGATTATCGATGGAGTAAATACCAATCCAACATTAGCCCTGGCCTATCCGACCTCTCGCACAATCGTGGACATTACTTCACCTGATGCTTGATGCGATCAGACTGACAGACCCGGCGATGCATCCGTTCGCTTAGACCCAGATGTCGGCTGGTGCAGTCATCCGGCCTGTGGCGCCACCAGTGTTGATTGTTCCCTGCGGCTCCATCAGGAGAACGTGACACTCTTCGTGGGCCTTCGGATTGTGTTCGACACCTTTCGGGACGACAAACATTTCGCCAGCGTCTAGCGTTACGTCACCGTCGCGCATCTGGATCACAAGCCGACCCTTGATCACTAGAAATAGCTCATCTGTGTTTGGGTGGTCATGCCAAACAAACTCACCTTGGACCTTGGCGAGCTTGATGTGATAGTCATTCATGGACGCCACAATCTTGGGCTCCCAGTGGTCCGAAAAACAGTTGAGCTTGGCGTTTAGATTGATAGAAATGGCCATCCTCGAACCCTCCTCAGGAATCAGACGTTGTCCCTGCGCCGAAGCAAGATTGCAGTTAATGCAATTGAGCCAACCACAACTATGCCCATCCGTGTCAGAGAGCCACCCATTGTCCTATCTAGGACTCCGAAGGCTGAGTCGTCGAGTTTGAGGCTTGCTTCGAAGAGCGAGTCGGTCATTTCTGCACCAATCCGCCATAGCGAGAGCTTCGCTAGGCCTGCGAAGTTGTACACCAGTGCCGACTCCCAGAGGAAGACAAAGGCGAGGCCAACAAGGGTCGACCTCGTTATCACCAGCCCCAAGAGGGTGAATACGGCCCCATAGACAGCCATCACAACCACACTTCCCGCCAGGATCGGGAAGAAGACCTGCCCATCACCCCCAACATTTGCGTACACCACGGCGATTCCCGATGACGCAATCAATGCGAAGATTGAGGCTGCGGTGGCTGCTGCCAATGACTTGGTGGCGGCAATGACCAGCCTTGGCACAGGCCGTAAAACCAGAAATGAGAGTGTCTGGTCGCGGCGTTCGTCACCCAAAGCAGCACCAGCGAGCATGATTGCAATTATTGGCATAAAGAGTGATATGTAAGGGGCTTGGAACAATTCTCCGACCATCGAATCGACGCCACGTGTGGAACCGCGCGTCACCATAAAGAAGATGAAGGTTGGGATCAGTGAAATCAGTGCCAACCCAAAGATCCGCCGTCCTCCGAGAAGCTGCCGAAGCGTGTTGGTGTACATAGCTGCGAAGGCCGTCATCAGCGTCCCCTTACCAAATACCGGAACACGCTCTCGAGTGACTGATCGAAAGCCTCGAACCGTGAGATTTGTACTCCGGTCGCAACCACCGCCTGCGGAATGGACTGACCTAAAGCTGCCATATCGATCGTCTGAAGATTCGCACCGACATCGTCGAGTTCGACCGCCTGGACTACTCCCTCTCTCAACAGATAAGCACACAAAACCCTCGGGTTCTCGGACTCGATGCGGACCCGCAGTGGAATGTGTGACATCGCAGCCCTGATCGCCGCAACATCTCCCGCCGCGGCCAGCCTGCCGTCGACCACTGCGATAACCCTATTGCTCATACGCTCCACTTCGGCAAGCACATGGGACGAAACGATAATCGTGTGACCCTCGTCTGCCATTTCATGGAAGAGTGAAATCAGTGCTGCTCGTTGCACAGGATCAGTTCCGTTGAGCGGCTCATCCAGAATAAGCACTTCAGGATTGCCGACTAGAGCCCCTGACACCTTTGCGCGTTGACGCATGCCTTTTGAGAATTCACCGATCTTGCGGTCTGCGGCATACATCATCGAAGTACGCTCGAGGGCTTGCGCTACAGCGACTTTGGATGCGTCTGCTCCGGAGAGTTTCGCCGAATAGGCCACAAATTCTCGTGCCGTGAGATAGGGATAGACAGCATCGTCCTCTGGCACTAATGCCATGCGGGAATACACAGAGTTGTCAGACCGGGGGTCGCTTCCCAGCACTGAGATAGTCCCGTCAGAAGGCGCCATTAGACCAGTAATCATGCGGAGCATTGTGGTTTTCCCAGCGCCATTTGGGCCCAGAAGCCCGGTAATCCCTTGACCGAAGGAGCAAGAGATGTCCGACACCGCTACCTTCTGCCCAAACCACTTTGACAGCTGAGCAACCTCAACGGTGGGGTCGTTGACGAACGCGGGATCGAGTTCAGCACTCATGCTCCGAGCTCCTTCCTGTAACGACGCCTGGCCAACAACCCAGTGACGACAGCCACCCCAAGGATGACTAACCCACCAGCCCAGTTCGGTAGATCGGCGCCCAAATGACCAGGCGCGACTACTCCATCGGCCGAAAACGAAATCATCCAGTCTCGAACCGCAAGGAAGTTCTCAAGTGGGCTTGCCAAGGCCAAGATCTTGTTGTCGGACAAGCCCTCTTCCCGAACAAGCTCAGAGACGCCATCGAGGGCGATCATTGCAACCATAAACATGCCGGTAGCTGCTCCCGTCCGCTTGGAATAGAGCGAGATGAGGAACACCGGCGCCACCAAAGCGATCGCTGCTGCACCGATCGCACCAATAAGCCCTGGTACATGCACAGCCAAGGCGGTTGCCCCAGCAAAGATGCCGTCAGGGTGTAGAGCTGCTTGCCCCACGAGAAGCAGGACCTGAGGCACAAGCATGAAGAACACCACCAACGCACAAATTCCAGAAGCTCTTCCAAGCAGATAGTCCCGCGTCCGAACCGGCCGAGAAGCGTAGATATTCATGACCCCGTCTCTGCGATCAGGGATGAGCGCAGTGGGCCCGACGAAGGCGACGAAGATAAGCGACATCACAACCAACGACTCAAACAGTGCTGAGTTGTCGGCCATTGGGTCCGCACCGGTTGCAAACGGCGACTGCCCAGTAAAGAACATTATGACAAGAGTGAAGAGTGCTGGGAGCGTGGTACCAGCCACGAGCAGCCAAGGGATTACCTTTGAGCGGCCCCTTCTGCGGATCCCCATGGCTCTGCGGATAGTGTCGTACGCGATAGTGCGCACGACAGCCATCGGCCCGTCGTGGGCTCCCTCATATGGCTTGTAACCAACGTCATATACCTTGCCCGATGCTGTGGTCATGTTGGCTCGCCCTGGCTGAGGAACACATCTTCAAGCGAAGTCCGCTTGGAGTGGAGGCTCCGAACTCCTGCGCCGACCGACACCAGAGCAGCCATCACCTCTCCGTGCGCATTCGCACCCTCCAAACGGATCTCTAGCACCTGGCCCGTTCTGATAACCTCGGCTCCCCGAGTTGTCAGCTCCATCTGAACCGTCTCTGGGTCACCGAGGACTTCAAGCTCCATGATCGATCGCTCAGTGAGCGACTCGAGGGCGCTATTGCGAATCAGCTTCCCCCCATCCAGCATCACTACCCAATCGCACACTGCTTCGATGTCGGTCAGGACGTGGCTGGAAACCACCGTGTTGATCCCGAAGGATCCGAGGCGGGCGATAAGATCCAACATCTCGTCCCGACCTTCTGGGTCGAGGCCAGCCGTCGGCTCGTCAAGAAATACGAGGTCAGGGTCGTGGACAATTGATTGGGCAAGCATCACTCGTTGCTTCATGCCCGTTGAAAATTCGCGAATATGACGAAAACGCTCCTCATGCAAGCCTGTCAGAGTGAGAATCTCCGAGGCCCGCTGGCGAGCGTCCTTGCTGGGAACCCCAGCTAACTGCGCCGCATAAATCAAGAAGTCTGCAGCGGTCTGATCGAGCGGAAGTGCGGTGCGTTCTGACATGTAGCCAACTCGCCGCCGCACCTCGAGCAAGTTCTCACGTATAGGAAGTCCGAATAGTGACGCTGAGCCCTGCGTTGGCGTCAAGATGCCGAGTAGGTTCTGGATCAGGGTGCTCTTGCCTGCCCCGTTCGCCCCTACCAAGCCAATTTGGCCCGCGGGGACCTCCGCAGAAATATCAGTTAGCGCCACGTGGCTGCCGTAGGCGTGATGCAGAGCGTCAAGAGAAATGAGAGATTCGTTCACGAAGAGAACCCTACGCTCTTCATAGCGCTAGCGCTATCAGGGTTACCCCTGTCCATACCCTTATTGGTTTGGGAACCCCAAGGACCTCGTTGGCGTCATAGAGGTATGAAGATCCGTGCTTTAACTCTTGTGATGTCACTGGTGGTTTCGGCCTGCGCTGCCCAGACTGGGCAGACAGTTGCTACCTCAAACTCCCCTCTCCCCGCAGCCTTGGTTGAACTGGTAACCAATGACCACACATTTGGCAGCGGGCCCTCGCCTTTCATCGTCCATCTAGTGCTGGACCATCTCGACCCGACAGCAGGCATGAGTGAGGCCTCGGGGTTGTCAAGGCCGCTGACCGATGAAGAACAAGAGCAGATAGCGGAAGCTCTTCAGGCTATCGGGGAGATGCGGTGGATTCAAGACTCAGGCGACTGGATCTCCGAGGATCTCATGCCGATCCTCGACTCGAGCGTCATACTCGGTGTTGGCGAGCCTCGGATGGACGGGACAAGCGCTTTCGTCCCCGTGTCACTGTGGTGTGGTGGAACGTGCGGAACCTGGCTTACCTACAAACTGGACTTGGTAGCGGGTTTGTGGGAAGTCGTTGGTATCGATGGCCCGGTAGCGGTCTCGTAGCTAGGGTGCGGGCGACGATCATCGACCTAGAAACCGAGCCCACTGGTGGGCCTACAAACACAGCTTGGAGTAGCAACACGGCGGCCGAACCTGCTCCAGCGATTGGTGCAACGCGCCGGCTCGTCGAAGGCCGGTGCTTGGCCATTCTCAAAGACCCTGGCTCCCTTGGATATCGCTACCAATCGACTCACGAGAGGCCGCCTAAACACCCCCAGCTCCTGGGAGGCTTTCCAGTCGTCATTGTGACCTCTACTGGTCGCCGCTCCGGAGAGAGATGCATATCGACTTTGGTGGGAATACCGCTCAGGGGCGAACTCGCCGTTGTCGGATCGAATTTAGGCCAAGCGGCCACGCCAGCATGGGTGTTTAATCTCTCGATACAACAGAAACCTGGACCTACTCGGCTTCCGGCACGGCTGTTGCCGGTCAGTACTCGAACACTGGTTCGGTGTCTGCTGACTCACCCTTTGGGGCGACCGTGACAGCAAGCGATCCGTCCCACTACTTTGGTTCGGCTCCCGGAATCGCCATAGATGTCGGGACCAATAGACCAGGCGAAAGCCCCAGCGATGGTCAGTACATCGACTCGGGCGACTTAGTGACACGGACGTACACGGAACGGTCGGGTATCTTGGTGGCCTTGACTGCGGCGACAGCACAACCGAGGGAGGCCCCCACCTGGCAGATAGCCCATCGGCTGCCTTCCACGTTGGGCCGAACAGCAAGGAAGTCGACTGTGCGGTGCCTGTCGAGATTACATCGTCGAGCACTCCAGGTGGCGAGCAGGGGGTAAACGTTGGACCACCGCCCGGATTCGACTGGACCGGTGTCACAGGGATCGTGACGATCGAATGGGATGAGGAAGCTCCAGGCCTTGACGGCGTCGGCAGGACACTCCAGCGATCGATCAGCGGAGATTCCGTCATTCCGTGGTGCGTCGATGTGGTCGTTGGAATCTACCAGGTACCGGGCGAGTGGTTCTATGAACTGACTGACCCGAACGCAATGTATCCAACTGCGACAGCGGGTGGCGATGTGTGCCAGATCTTCCAGAACACGGTGACGGTCGATGATGGCGGGATGATATTCACCCAGACAACCGAGGCGTTCTATATCTGGAATGATCCGGTCTTCATAAGGTGAGGGTCGCTTCAGATCCGAAGCGACACTCCAGGAACACTCCGCACCCCCAGGGTGCGGAGTGCCTCCCTGGCTGCTTGCCGCTCCTCGGTCAGCGTTCGATTATGAGCGATACGTGCGAGCGTCAGAATCAAGAGGCCGTGCTCATAGGCATCATCGCGCTCCTCGGCCAAGCGGATTCCCGCTTCCAGAGTTCCCACGGACTCCTCGGCTTGGCCAGCTGAGTCAAGGATCGAGCCGCGTATGCGAGCAAGGAGTGGGCCGTAGTATTCCACATATTCGGGAGGTGCCCCAACCTCAGCCGCAGCGAGAATCGTTAGCCCGTCGCCGGGGAATCCAGATCGACATGTAACGTCAGCGAGATGGATTGAGGCCTCGAAGCTCCATCCGGCGACCCCCAGGTCCTCCAGATGTTGTATCGATGTCCTGAGGGTGGCCTGAGCCGCATCGTGATCACCTTGTATCCCGTACATTCGCCCGAGCAGCAGTTCTGTGAACGCTACCCCTTCGAAGAAGCCAGAGGCGAGGAACACCCTGCGCGCTTCGAGCAATGGGCTTTCTGCTTCATCGTATCGTCCCTGATTCAGGAGAACCTCGGCGATATTCGCCCCTGTGCTGGCCGCATCCAGCATGTTGCCGACCCTCTTTGCGGCCTTCTGACCCCGTGAGTAGTACTCAAGGGCCCCACCCCAGTCCCCCTTGAAGTAGGAGAACCCTCCGAGATTGTTCGCTACTCCGGCTTCTTCCTGGAGAGCCCCCAGCCTGTGGTACACCTCGATGGCCTTCACAGAGTGCACCGCAGCGTCTGGCTGTCCCAACATGAAGTACGACCAATCCATGACACGCCAGGCTGTGGCAAGTGCCATCTCGTCGTCAATATCGTCGGCGACGTCTGCAGCCTGCGTAGCTAGGTGGAGTGCCAGTTTCGGTTTCTGCTGAGCTTGGCGAATGAGCGCTGACAGACCCAGAACTCTCCCCAGGAGTTCCCGTGCTGTGCTTTCGGTCCGGCCTTCAACCAGGCGCCTGGCGCGCGTCGTTTCGGCGAGAGCGACGGAATACGCGCCTGAGCGCTCCCTGGCCCTTGCGCGCTTCAGTAGAACCTCTGCCCTTGCTGGCGGGTGATCGCGAGTAAGTTTTACGGCCTGTGTGAAGGCGTCAAGCGATGCCGCAAATTGACCAGACCTCTCGCGGACATCGCCGAGCTTGATCCACACAGCGCGACGTTCATCATCGGTGACCGAATCAAGACGGCGAGTTGTCTCGATCGCTCGTTCGAACTGTGTGGCAGCCTCAACATTGGCATAAGCGTCCATGTTCTTGTCACCAGCCCTCAAGCAGTAGCCCCAGGCTCGTTGGTGATCTCCGCCGAGGAAGAAGTGGAGCGCAAGCACATCGACGAGGGCATCCTCATCGTCGCCCGAGCGGTCCAAGACGAGCTGCCCAGCTTCGAGGTGGAGCTGTCTTCGTCGACGATACGACAACCCCTCGTATGCGACGTCCCGGACGAGCGCATGTCGAAACTGAAATCTGTCTGCTCCGTCGTCGTCAAGGAACCCGGAGAGAGTTGCTCTGGTCGCCGCATTGAGTTCAACCCCCTGTGTCGCGATGAGGTCTCTGGCGACAGATGTGCGAAAGCTACGCCCGAGTACCGACAGATATCTCAACACCTGTCTCGCGAGCGGCTCCAGCGCGTCTATCTGACTTCCAACCACACCATCGAGTGATGTTGGAAGCGAACCAACATCTCCGGTGTCCCTCGCCGCTTTCACGAGTTCCTGGACGAAGAGCGGGTTTCCGCCGGCTCTCTCGACGATCGCCTTGACACCGTCAGTCCTCAACGGGGACGCTTCTGTCGCGGCGTACACGAGCGATTCCACCGTTGACGCGTCGAGAGGTTCGAGACTGATGTCAGACACACCTGCGTCCTCGGGTGAGTTTCGGTTTGTTGTGACCAGGAGCCATGGGTGTTGGTCCGTTTCACGGATCAACCTCTCAACTAGTGCCAACGACGCAGCATCCGCCCAGTGTGTGTCCTCTGCCACGATGATCAGCGGTCCCTGGTGAAGGAACTCCAACAGTTCCACCGTGATATCTGCCACGCGACTTTGCCGATATCGAGGATCAATCGCTCTGGTTGTATCTGTTGGCTCGAGGTCGATATGAGTGATATCCCCGACAAGTGGCGCGTATGGGATGAGTGCCGGCGCTCTCTTCAGAAGGGAACTCATCAGACTCTCCCGCATGTCCTCCGTCGATCCTCGCTGAATGTCGAGGAGTTGGCGGATCGAATCACGAAACGGGCGATACGGATTGGTGGTGCCGTACGGCTCGGAGCGCACATCGAGAATGAGCAAAGACTCGTCCTTGAGTACCTCCTCAAGCAGTCTCGATTTCCCGATCCCAGTTGGTCCTGACACGGTGATCGTCGCGCCGCCGGACTGCAGGGCAGCGATCGCGGCTGCCAGTGTTGTTGCCTCTGCCTCTCGCCCCATGAACGGCAGTACACCAACTGTATGGTTCACCCTGCTGCCGGTCTCGTTGAGAACAGCAAGCGCGATAACCGGCTCGGCCTTTCCCTTGACGCGAATCGGCTCGAGCGCCTCGGTAGCGAACAGCGTCAGTGACTCATCGAGTAGAGCCATCGTGGAGTAGATTGAACCAGGGGGTGCTGCCGCCATGAGCCGTGCGGCGATATTGACGGTGTCGCCCATAACGGTGTAGGTGGAGCGCAGATCCGTACCGATTTCTCCAGAGAAGACGTGCCCCCGGTTTAGACCGATCTTCAATCCGAACGGCGTATCGACATCAGCAACTCGTCGGGCTGCGCGCAACACACGCCCGCACTCATCGACCATTGTGATTGGCACTCCTGACACCAGGATGATCTTGCCCGCGTTGCGATCGACATCGGTGCCGAGGAAGGTGATCTCCTCCTCGTCTGCGATCTCGGTCACGGCAGAGATAAGAGAACTGAGAGCAGCCGATGTCTCTTCAGAACCGTTGCTTTCGAGGTACTCATCCACGCCGACGAATTCGATGAACGCAACCGTTGCAAGACGGTGCTCGGAATCCAACTTGCGGTCCGTCAGATGCGACCGTAATGCCGTGGGCAGCAGATCATTCACATCAACATCCAAGGTGCGATCTGGGGCGCCTCGCGCCTCAGTCTTCGCTGTCCGCCACCGAAGTAGCCAACCACTGCCCTTTCGTTGCTGTGCCGAATTGGCAGGGAGAAGGACCTGCGTTGTATCGCTGATGACGATTTCGCCGGCCGCTGCCGTTTCCTCCATCTCGGTCACCTTCGAGGCCGCAGGACCCGCCACGATCAATTCTGTATGGGTTCCCGACGCTCGGAACAGGTGAACGTCACCCGAGTGCAATCCGATAGACATCTTGAGAGACAGGCGCCCCACGGACGTCGGTATTTCGGATGCCGAACGCAGGGACTTCCGCATCTCGACCGCCGCACAGGCTGCCTCGACGGCATGATCCTCACCGTCGAAGAGCAGCAGCAAAGCGTCTCCACCGAACTTGAGGAGTGCACCGCCGCGCTCGTCTACGAGACGAAGCATCGACCCGAACACAGTGTCGAGGACTTCCGTCAACTCCTCCGCACCGACACGACCCCGCGTCGCGAGACGTTCCGAAAGGCTCGTGAACCCGGAGATGTCGATGTGGCAGAGTGTTCCGTCAACGGTGGTCCAGTGCCCCTCTTGGTCACTTGGGTGCGCGACAGCGTATCGGGAAACAAACCTCGCCAATCCCTGCCCTGTTTTCACGTTACCTTCCAAGCGTGTCGACCCGCCGACCACAGACGATACAGGCTGTATGCAGTCCATGGACACCGACACACGTCCGATGTGACCACGGCCAGCGTAGATTCGAGTGCACGTATCAGGGTATTCCTGATCAAGGCGGAGTAGCCCTCGCCGAACGCTACGCATCTCGTCGAGGCGAGTAGCCTTCGGCGAAACGAGTCCTGAGAGTCAGTCATGTCGCACAAAAATCCTCCGTCGCAGGGTCAGTCTGACCGTACACGACTGCTCATCCTCGCACTGGCTGCAGTCATAATGGTGGGAGGAGCAATCGGCTTCGGGATACGGGCCGAAGACGTCTCCAACCGAAGCGCTTCAGCGACGACTACACAATCGTCCGCAACTGGCCCGACAGGAACCGATACACCGGCTGGTCCATCCAACACACCAGTGAGCGACACTCCCGCTGACCTCAGTACAGCATCCTCCGACGCAACGCTGGGCACTGGGACAACCCCTTCGCCAACAACACAGGCCGAATCGGACGATTCAACACCAACGAGCAGCGACGAAACGATCCCCGTGCCAGCGGCACTCGACTGTGAAGCGCTGCCAGCGATTGTTTCCTCAGCCCTGAGCGTGACCTCCTTCGAAACAGACGTGGATGGCGACGGCTCCCCCGATGACGTTGCCGTCTACCTCGATCCCGACGCCTTCATCTGGCGCCTCCGCGTAGAGTTCGCCGCCGGACTCGGCTCCGATACTCCAATCGCCGACCCCGGCTCGGATATCGGAGCAGCCGCTCTTGGCGCTTTTGACATCGACGGAGACGGGCCGAAGGAAATATTTATTCGGAACGGTGGCGAACCCGACTCGTTTTCCATCGAGATCTTCGGTGTTTCAGACTGCACAGTTGACCCGGTGCTACTCAATGGTGAGGCTGTGGTGTTCCCGATGTCATTTGGAAACGATGAGCTTGCTGGTCTCGTTTGTGAGAACAACCAGCTGCTCAGGAAATTCGCGACTCGTTCGGGCAGCAGCGTGAGCTTCGGCGGAGGGACTGAGAGTTTCGACCTTGCCAATGGAGCCTTGACCTCTGTTGGAACTGCACTCCAAACGCGCAGCACAACCGGAGCCTTCGCTCTGGCAACCATTGATTGTCCCGGCGTGGCAGATAGCTAAAGATCGTGGAGGACCCACCGATTTCGGGGGCCCGCTGTTGACCTAGGCTGTGGGAATGATCAACGATGAAGCCCTCCGCGCCGACATAGGACGACTGGGTCGCCAACTTGGCGACACCCTTGTAGACCAGCACGGCGAGGGCCTTCTCGATCTAGTCGAAAGAATCCGAGCTCTGAACAAGTCGGTTAGGTCAGAAGGAGCCGACCCATCGGCTTTGTCCGAGCTCCTCTCCCAGCAGGACGCCTCTACAGCAGCCCTCCTCGTGCGGGCCTTCACTACCTACTTCCGGCTGGCCAACGTCGCTGAGCAGACCCACCGGGTCGACGATCTAGCGGCGAGGATGCCAGGAGAACAAGAGTGGCTAGTAGCTGCCGTGGATCGCATCCTGGAGGCTGACCTTCCGCAGCAACTGCTTCAAGAGGTCACCGACCGCCTCGAGCACAGGCCGGTCTTCACAGCGCACCCGACCGAAGCTGCTCGGCGCTCAATTCTGGTCAAGTTGAGAGACATGGCCGACCTCCTGGAGGAACGACTTGATCGGCGTACTAGTCCGTCACATCGTGCACGGATCGACCGACGTACCAACGAGCTAGTACACCTCATTTGGCAAACAGACGAACTGCGGTTGCAGCGCCCAACTCCGCTTGACGAAGCTCGCTCGGCGATCTTCTATCTCGATTTGCTCTTCACCGACGTCGTCAGCGACCTCAACGATGACCTCGAGGTTCAGCTTGAGCGACTCGGAGTCACACTTTCAGATTCTTCTCGACCCTTACGCTTCGGTAACTGGGTCGGCGGCGACCGTGATGGCAACCCGTTTGTCACCCCAGAGCTCACCATGTCCATTCTTGCAGTGCAGCATGAGCACGGTTTACGAGGGCTGATCAGAGCGATTGAAGAACTCGCCGCTCAGCTGTCCATGTCGGAACGCAGTGTTGCGATCACCGATGAACTCAGCGAAAGCCTGCTGACCGACGCTGCCGCCTTCCCTGACGTGGCCGAACGTTTCGGGGTCCTCAACGCCGAAGAGCCATATCGCTACAAGTGCGCCTTCATTCACGCCCGACTCCAACGGACTCAGAAGCGCATCGCAAAGGCCGCCGGCTTCGACCCTGTCCACGAATATCGGGAAGCTGGCGACCTACTCGAGGACCTTAACCTGATGGCACGTTCGCTGAACGCCAACCTAGGTACCTCCGCGGCTGAGGGCGTTCTCCGTCGTCTCACCGGCTTAGTCAAAGTGTTCGGCTTCCACCTGGCCATTATGGATATTCGCGAACATGCCGATCGCCACCACGAAGCGTTAGCTGTCTTGTTCAGCAGAACCGGAGTCTCGTACGACCGACTGGACCCCAAAGAGCGACAGGGACTCCTGTCGGATGAGCTCAAGTCCAGCCGCCCACTCCACTCCCCTGGGGTCGCACTAGGAGGGGTGGCTCAAGAGGTCATTGCAGTGTTTGAGACGATTCGTTCAGCTCAGCAACGATTTGGCGAAGGCATTATCGAAACCTACATCATTTCGATGACGAGGGGGGTTGACGATGTTCTTGCCGCGGTCGTACTTGCAAGAGAAGTTGGTCTGATCGATCTAGCATCCCACGTTGCCAAGATCGGCTTCACTCCCCTATTGGAGACGATTGACGAACTTCAGATCGCTGGGGAGCTGATGGATAGCCTCCTGTCGGAGCCTTCCTACCGAGAAATCGTCCGGCTCCGCGGCGATGTTCAGGAGATCATGCTGGGGTACTCCGACTCCAACAAACACGGAGGCATTACCACCTCTCAATGGGAGATCTATAAGGCCCAGCGAGACCTCCGAAACACCGCAGCAAAGCACGGCGTGACTCTGCGACTTTTCCACGGTCGAGGCGGAACGGTCGGTCGAGGCGGGGGGCCGACCCATGAAGCCATCCTTGCTCAGCCTTGGGCTGTCGTAGACGGGCCCATGAAGACAACCGAGCAGGGTGAAGTGATCTCTGACAAGTACGGACTGCCCGGCCTGGCCAGGAAGAACTTGGAGTTGGCGCTTGCGTCGATTCTCGAGGCATCGTTACTCCACCGCACTACAAGAAAGCCCCAAGAACTGCTTGCACAATGGGACAAGACGATGGACCTCGTCTCCGACCGGGCTTTCTCTGCATATCGTTCACTCATCGACGACCCAAGTCTGGTGCCCTACTTCCTGACGTCGACCCCGATGGACCTTCTCGGATCACTCAAGATTGGATCCCGTCCGTCCAAAAGGGGCGATGGTGAGAGCCTCGACGACCTCCGCGCGATTCCTTGGGTGTTTGGCTGGACCCAATCTCGCCAGATCATCCCTGGGTGGTTTGGGGTTGGTTCAGGTTTGAAAGCAGCTCGCGATGCGGGCCTCGAGGATCAGCTTTCGACTATGTACGCGCAATGGGCATTCTTTCGAACGTTCTTATCGAACGTTCAAATGACCCTTGCCAAAACCGACCTCTCAATCGCCACTAGGTATGTGGAGACGCTGGTTGAACCCGAGCACCAAGGACTCCTTGATCGGATCCGCGAAGAGTATCTGCTTACTGTCTCAGAATTGACTCAGCTGACCGGGGAGTCGGAGCTTCTTGCTAGCAACCCGGTGCTGCGCCGGACCTTGCTGATTCGAGACCGGTACCTCGACCCAATCAACTACCTACAGGTCGAACTACTTCGTCGCCACCGTGAGGGCGATGCCGGTGCCGAGCGAGCGCTGCTACTCACCGTCAACGGTATCGCAGCGGGGCTACGAAACACCGGCTAGTGAGAGATGGCCTGGAGCTCGACTCCATTTGCTGGATCGAAACTAGGAAATAGCGAGCGAGAAGCGTTGACTTCTGCTTCGGTTCAGGCGCCTGCGTGCCTAGCCCTAGAACGTTCCAAAAAGTCGATCACCCATGTCGCCCAGACCAGGCTGGATGTAGGCGTTCTCGTTGAGTCCGCGATCGAGAGCGGCAGTGATTAACCGCACATCGGGGTGCTCCGAGAACAGGCGTTCGACTCCTTCTGGGGCCGAGCAAACACAAAGAGCCGTGATGTCCTCGGCGCCCTCTTCCTTAACCTTCTCAATCGCCCAGGACAACGACCCACCAGTGGCCAGCATCGGTTCCAAGATCATCACATGAGCACCCGCTAGATCAGGAAGCTTGGTGTAATAGGAGTGTGGCAAGGCAGTCTCTTCGTCCCTAGCGACACCAATGTACCCAACCCGCAGGTCCGGCACTTGGCGTATGACACCTTCGAGCAAGCCAAGTCCGGCCCGAACCACAGGAACGGCCACGATCTGACCTGCGACGCGGTAACCGGTGGTTACTTCCATCGGCGTCTCGACCTCAATCTTCTCGACCGGGAAATGCTTTGCCGCCTGGAGTACTAGAGCTGCAGCGAGACGAGCCGTGGCCTCTCTGAAGGCCTCAACGCCGGTGTTCTTGTCTCGGAGCACGGTCATATAGTGGCGAGACAGCGGGTTGGTGAGCACGGTGAGGTTGGGGTATTTGGTGTCCATGAGCCAACGGTAGTACGTAAAGCGCTCCCACTACTCTTCCATCATGACCCCATATCAGAAGGATGTCGCGACTGTGATCTCCGCCCTCGAACCTGGTGACGTGATGACCTATGGCGAAATTGCGATGGAAGCAGGCCATCCTGGCTCCGCCCGGGCCATCTCTGGAGTTCTCAAAGCCGTAGCCGATCTCCCCTGGTGGCGAGTTGTAGCTTCAAACGGAAGGCTCGTCCCTGGCCACGAAGTGGATCACGCACAGAGGTTGAGAGCCGAAGGGGTAGTAATCGACGGAAACCGGGTTCGTTTGTAGCCAGCTTCAGCCCATTACGACCACCCAACCCGTACACTTCTTCTATGGTTGGAACGAACTACATCAACGGCGAATGGGTCAGTGCCTCGGGCCCTGAATTGACTGCAATAAACCCATCAACAGGCGATACATCGTGGACGGGGGCGACAAGCACCGCAGCCGATGTCGACAGGGCTGTCACTTCGGCGCAAGGGGCGGCTTACTCGTGGAGAAATACATCCATTGTTGACCGTATTGCGATTATCGAACGATTTGGTGAACTGGTCACAGCCGCTACCGACGAGCTCGGCGCGATAATCACCTCCGAAACGGGAAAACCTCTTTGGGAGTCAAAGACCGAAGCAGGGGCCATGGCCGCCAAGATCGCCATTTCCGTGACTGCTCACATGGAACGCGGAGGCACCACCGTCCAACAATTGGCGGGAGCCGCTTCTATTACTCGCCACCGCCCGATTGGGGTCCTTGCTGTGTTCGGGCCATACAACTTCCCTGGCCATCTCCCCAATGGCCACATCGTGCCGGCCCTTATTGCCGGAAACACAGTCATCTTCAAGCCGTCTGATTTGACACCACGAACGGCACAGCGAACCGTCGAATTGTGGGAAGAAGCTGGGCTGCCCGCCGGAGTGATCAACCTGGTCCAAGGAGCCGCGGATACAGGAAGAGCGCTCTCGACGCACCCAAATATCGACGGCCTTTTGTTCACTGGGAGTGTCGAAACAGGACGCATCCTCCACAAGCAATTTGCTGGCCACCCTGAGAAGATGCTTGCCCTTGAGCTGGGAGGCAACAACCCGCTGGTAGTCAGACAAGTTGTCGATATGGATGCAGCACTCCTAGCAACCATCGAGTCAGGCTACATTTCGGCGGGTCAGCGTTGCACCTGTGCGCGCCGCCTCTTCGTCCCCAACGGGCCATGGGGCGATGAATTCGTAGACCGACTGACCGCCGCAGTTTCAGCAATCAAAGTTGGCGACCCAGCCGCTGATGAGCAGCCATACATTGGGCCGGTTGTATCGAAACGTGCGGCTCAAGCGATGGTCGGCGCTCAAAAGCATCTGGTCGACCTTGGGGCTACCCCGCTTGTGGAACTCCGGCACCTAAACCCAGACACAGGCTTTGTGTCTCCAGGCCTCATTGACGTCACCGGCATCGGTGATGTCCCGGACGAAGAGTATTTCGGCCCTCTGGTTCAACTACATCGATACGATCTTTTCGACGAAGCTATAGCCGGGGCCAACGACACAGAGTTCGGGCTTGCAGCCGGCCTGCTGTCCGATGATCACCTTGAGTACGAGTTGTTCCTGCGAGAAGTTGATGCGGGAATAGTCAATTGGAACCGCTCAACAACGGGTGCATCATCATCGGCCCCCTTTGGCGGTGTAGGCGCCAGTGGAAATCACCGTCCTGCGGCCTATTACGCGACCGATTACGTGACACACCCTGTCGCGTCGATCGAAGCCCTCGAACTCACTGCCCCAGATGTCCTCCCCCCAGGCATCACCCTCCCCTAATCGACGGAGCCACCGGCCTTCACAAGGCCTCTGGTCGTGAGCATACGCTGCTTAGCGACCGAGGCCACCGTGGACATCGAACGTCACTGACACGTCCGTGGTGGGATGGGACTGGCACGATAGGATGTACCCCTGTTCTACCTCTTCGTCAGTCAACGCGTAATTTCGCTCCATTGATACTTCGCCCGAGGTCACCAACGACTTGCAGGTCGCACACACGCCACCCTTGCAAGCGAAAGGCAGTTCAGGCCTTGCGGTTAGCGCCCGGTCGAGGATTGCCGAGCCCTCTGGGTCGACCATGACGATGCTGGTTCGCCCGTCGAGTGTCAAGGTCAGCTGAACAAGGCCATCCTCTGGCAGTTCCTCCACAAGAGCCGGGGCGTCTCCTTGGAAGAACAGCTCACTGTGAATATCATCGCCGGTCGCACCAGCATCTAGGAGAAAGTCCGTTACATTTCGGACCATCTCTCCGGGGCCGCACAGATACCAACCGCTGGCATCGCCCGCAGGAAGGAATGCCTCACACAGTTGGGCAGCCTTCTCCTTGGTAATCCGACCCGCAAACAACGGGATGGCCGAGTCTTCCCGACTGAAAATATGCACGAGTACAAGCCGCTCAAGGTACTCGTCTTTCAACGCTTCAAGGCTCTCAAGGAACATAACGTCGGCAGAGGTCTTGTTCCCATAGAACACAACACACCTCGCGAACGGGTTGCTGCTGAGGGCTGTGTAGATCATCGACAGAATGGGCGTGATTCCGGACCCGGCTGCGAAAAAGCCAAATATCCCGCCTGTGCCAGTCTTGGGGCCCAGGGAGAATTCTCCAACTGGCGCCATGACCTCAACCGTCTGTCCTACTTCGGCTTCTTCGTTGAAGAACGTAGAAAACAGCCCGTTAGGCACCTGCTTCACCCCAACAGTAAGACTCCCTGGACGTCTCGACTCAGCAATTGAATAGGAACGTCGAATGTCCTCGTCGGCCATCATTGCACGGACGTTGAGGTGTTGTCCGGCGGTAAAACTAAATGTGTCTTGAAGGTCGGCGGGGATTTCGAAAGTCACGGCCACGCCATCTCTACCTTCGGGCTGAAGTGCCGAGATCACCAAGTCATGGAATTCAATACTCATCAAATCGCCTTAAATCTCTCAAACGGCTCTAGACAGACAAGACACCGGTGAAGTGCTTTACATGCCGTGGAACCGAAGGTTGCCAACACTTCCGTTTGTGGTGCTCCGCACTGCGGACACTGGAGGACCTGCTTGTCACCCACAGGACTGGGCGGCGCTATTCCGAACCGAAGCAGGGCGGCAGCAGCTTCATCAGTCATCCAGTCGGTCGTCCAGACGGGCGATAGTACGGTTCGCACCTCGTAGTCCACATCAAGATCCTTGAGTTCGGCGTGAATGTCATCTTCGATCTGGCCCATTGCTGGACACCCTGAATAGGTGGGCGTAATCGATATCACGACTATTCCGTCCTCCACTGCGACGCTGCGAAGGATACCCAACGCTCGAATCGAGATCTCGCTGAGCTCAGGGTCCATGACGTTGTCAAGCAGGTCTTGCATCCGGTCAACGAGGGAGGTTGTTGCTACCACGAGAGACCCGGATTGGACCGTTGTAGCTGTTGCAGTTCGCCAATGAACCCATCAAAGCTTTCAGAGTGCACCCCTCGCCCTTGGTTCTCAGTGACCGAGGTTGGGACGTCAAGAGTGGCCATGTCCAAGGTCGCAACCACAACTGACCGCCATTTCTCAACCGAACCGAAATCGGTTGGGCCGGCGAAGAGACCGGCCGTTGTTCCCCAAAGCCTGTCGATAGCTGATTGCATGCGAGCATGACTCTCATCTGTGCCATCGCCGAGTCGCAGCGTCCACCCTTGGGAAAAGTCCAGGTGATACCGGGCTTCGCGCAGACCCTTTTCAGCAATAGCGTCCATCTCCGAGCAGCCCCTCCCCGCCAAGCCCCCGTAGAGCTCAACTTGGTAGGCGTCGAAGAGCAACTGGCGCCCAATCAGCCCCGCGAAGTCGATGTGTGGCGCTTCGACTAGGAGCAGGTTCTGGAACTCGCTCGCATTGCGAAACATGGCGAGGTCATCTTCAGAACGGCCGTTTCCTTCAGCCTCTCCAAAGTGGGTATACAGCACCCGGGCTTGGCCAAGAAGGTCAAGCGAGATATTGCCAACCGCCATATCGAGCTCCACCTCAGGTGCGAAAGAGAGGTATGAGCCC
>CAXMSI010000010.1:0-13746 GCA_964196085.1 uncultured Acidimicrobiia bacterium
CTTTCGTACCCTGCAATACATACGAGACCTTGCGTGCCCGCCCGTCAACCGGAGCGAGTTCGACTGACCCCATCATTGGTGAGACCAACCCTGAGATTGCATTGAGCAGCGTTGATTTACCCGATCCGTTCGGCCCGATCAGCGCAGTGACTCCTCCAACAGGGATCGTGAAGGATGACGTGTCGAGAGCCACATGGGCTCCATAGTTCACCTGAACATCTGTTGCCTCGACTGAGTTCATGCGCACGCCTCACACCGACCTTGGATCTCAAGAGCATGACCAACAGCGCTAAACAAGAACGCCGAGGCAACGTTCGTGACCATCTCCTGCAGCTGCTGCTCCTGGGCTACTCCTAGTTCAACGTCCTCAACCAGTCCGCAGCCGACACACACCAAATGGTGATGATGACCAGACAGCCATTCGGCCATTTCATACCGAGCCACTCCCTTGATACTGAAGTGGGCGGCGAGCACCCCAGCCCCCTCAAGCACCATAAGGGTGCGGTAGAGAGAGGACAATGGCAAGGATGATTCCAGGGAAGTGTGTAGCTCGGCAGCAGAAAGTGGGCCAGCGGCCGACCCCAGCGCAGCAACAACAGCACGCCGACCCGACGTGTAGCGGACTCCGCTCGAAGTGAGCCGATCAGCGACTTGGCGATCTAATTCCTGAACAGGCATGCTTTCCTAATTGATAACGATTCTCATTATAGGTAACATGCACACATCATGTGCAACCTCCCCCTTCTTCGAAGGCGCCTCTCGGCCAGTCTGCTGCTGGTGCTCACGCTCTCTGCGTGCACAGTTGCTGAAGATGTCTCAGATGGTGGATTCACCGTCGTGGTAACCACCACCATCTTGGGAGACGTGGTGGAACACATGGTGGGCACGGACGGGAGGGTCGAAGTCCTCATGCCGATTGGGGTCGACCCTCATGACTTCTCCATTTCTGCCAGTCAGATAGCAGCCATCGTCAATGCTGATCTCGTGATCATCAACGGTCTCGGTCTCGAGGCGAGCCTCGACGACGTGTTTGAGGCTGCAAAAGCCGACGGGGCCAATATCTTCTCAGTTGGAGAAGAAGTCACCTTCCCTACCGATGACGGATCCAACCCTGACCCGCATTTTTGGATGGTTGCAGACAAGATGGCCCAGGCCGCCAGCCTCATTGCCACTGAGATCGCCAGAATCGAACCAGACGGAGCGGTTGACTGGATCCAGCGAGGAGCAGCCTACGCCGCCACGCTGTCCGACCTCGAGCATGAAATCAGCAACCTGTTGGCAACGGTCCCACCCGAGAACAGGAAGCTGGTCACGAACCACGACTCTCTTGGCTATTTGGCAGAACAACACGGATTCGAGATCATTGGAACCGTCTTCCCTGGTCGGTCGCTCGCGAGCGAACCAAGCTCCGAAGCGCTGACGACGCTCGTGCGGGCACTCGAAGCCAACAACATCCGAGTGATCTTCGGAGAAACAACTGAACCGTCCCAGCTGGCAACGGCAGTGGCTGCAGAGCTTGGTGATTCCGTAACAGTGGTTGAACTCTTCACCGGCTCACTCGGTGGTCCGGGCTCGGGCGCTGAAACGTACCTCGACCTCCTCCGCACCAATGCCCGTCTCATCGCTGAAGCACTCGCAAGCTAGGCTCGCACCATGTCTTGGCTTCTTTACCCATTCCAACTCGCTATTCAACAGCGGGCGCTCATTGGCGGATCCCTCGCTGCAATCATGCTGGCGATCGTGGGTACTTGGGTGGTATTGAGAGGGATGACGTTCCTAGGTGACGCTCTCGTGCATGGTGTGGTCCCAGGCATCGCCGTTGCTCTCATTGCGGGGTTCGATCTGCGGATCGGGGCCATTGCTGCTGCTGTTTTGATGATGGCCGGCATCAACTTTGTACATAGACAAACCACCTTCTCTGAAGACACAGGAATCGGGCTGCTCTTTGTAGGGATGTTGGGACTGGGAGTCATCCTGCTTTCACGGCCCGGGGTGGCAGGCAACCTCACCAGCATTCTTTTTGGAAACGCGTTGGGGGTCACTCGCCAAGATGTTTGGCTTCTAGCCGCACTCGCCCTGGTGACCGTTGCTGTGTCACTCTGGCTCTACCGGGCGTTCTTGGTCCTCGCCTTCAACGAACAAAAGGCTCAGTTGCTCGGGTTACGTCCCCAACTGGCCCACGCAGCGCTCCTCGGCCTCATCATGATGTCGATTGTCGGATCGTTTCAAACCGTCGGCACGTTGCTCGTCTTTGGCTTGCTAGTCGGGCCACCGGCAACAGCGGCTCTGCTCGTTAGGAAAGTCCCGGCAATCATGGCCACAGCTGCTGGGATAGGAATCTTCTCAGTTGTTGCTGGCCTCATCATCAGCTACCACGCCGACACCTCTGGCTCAGCAACTATGGCCGTGGTTCCAATCGCTTTGTTCTTCATTGTTTTGACCGTGAAGTCAATCCGATCAACACCCCATGCCAACCATCTCGGACACTCGCACGCATGAGTGAGCTCCTGTCACGGACCCAGGTCGCCAACGCCGAACTCGACGACTGGGAGTTCCTGCTGGGTCGTATTGAGGCTCATTTCACCTTGCCCAACTACCTCGCGGCAGCCGGGTTCTCCAGCCACGTGGCAGTCCTCGCCGAAGCCGCCAATCATCATCCGAGCCTCGATCTGCGATACCCCTCTGAAGTACTGATCGCCCTCACCACGCACACCTCGGGAGGAGTGACCCAAGTCGACCTCGATCTTGCTCACCAGATCTCAAGCCTCGCCCAAGAAGTGGGAGCAATATCCCAGGTAAAGGCGAATTCCAGAGTTGAAGTGGCTATCGACGCACTCGACATTCCCAAAGTGATGCCATTCTGGAAGGCGGTCCTCGGGTACGAGATGTTCCAGGGAACACTCGTTGACCCCCTCGGCCAAGGGCCACCCTTCTGGTTCCAGCAGACGGACGCACTCCGAGCCCAACGCAACAACTTCCATATCGATATCACGGTGGCGCCAGAGATAGCCGAGGGACGGATCGAGCGTACGCTTGCCGCTGGGGGTACGCTCGTCTCAGATGCCAATGCTCCTTCGTTCTGGGTGCTTAGCGACTCCGAGGGGAATGAAGCTTGTATCTGCACTTGGCAGGGCCGCGATTAATCGCTAGGCCATTATTTCTGTGAGAACCCAAACTACAGCAAGGCCTACACCCACGGTCAGCACTACGTTTTTCTTCCACCACGCGACCGCTACACACACGACCAACCCGACAGCTTCGGGGCTCAAGGTGAAGACGCCGGAGATGCCTTTGCCCGATGCGATGGAGACGGTCACTAAGGCCGACAAAACCGCCGGGCCAACATACTTGAGTCCTTGAACCGCTATCACCGGGAGTTCGACCTTGCCGCCTCGCAGAATGAACACTGAACGCATGGCGTAGGTACCGACACCTGCACCCAGAAGAGCTAGTAACTCACGCATTGGTTCTCCTCTCAATCAAGGTCCCAATGACGATGCCGACCAACCCACCAGTTAGTAGGCCCAGCCCTAACGGAAGGGCAGATGCAGCTGCTCCCACCACGGCTCCAACCATGGCGGCGGCCAACGCTGGCTTCGTCTTGAGTGTCGGCACGACCAAGCCTACGAACATGGCGGGCAGAGCGAACTCCACAGGCCACGAATCGGGAATGACCGGACCAGCAAGCATGCCAATCGTGACCCACACCGCCCACAATGAGTAGAACGAGGCGCCTGCAATGAGCCAGTAGGTCCGGAGGCTCTTGTCATCGAGATCTTCCGGCACCCGAGTCGAAACAATGGCGAACTGCTGATCGGTGAGCGAGAGGGGCCAAGACTTTGAACCACCGAGGCTGGCTCGTGAATCGTGAAGCGAGTGCTGCCGAGTACATCATGTGACGAGCGTTGATGACCAACCCCACAACGATCACGAGAAAAACACCACCTCCAGCTCCCAACAGGTCGACCATGGCAATCTGAGCAGCACCTGCGAAGACATAGATATTGCTCGTCCAAGCGACCCCTTTGTGGACAAGCGGTGCCGCAGCGTTGATTGTGAAACCGAGAAGCAAACCAAAGGGAAGCCCACCAATTACCAGCGGCATCACGTCTGCGATTGCCCTTTTTCCCCAGGAAGTCGTCGCGTTGTTCAAGGCTAAAAGAGTAACAGCGGACGTGGGGTTGGACCACGAGCATTCGTGGCAGAACTCAGGGACAGCTACCTGGTGTAGCTATTCGTCGAGGTCCCTGACCGCCTTACGCATCCCGCCCAACCAAGCTTCTCGGTCTTTGGCCTTGTACTGCTCGTAGCCCCTCACCTTGGGGTGGGGGGTTATTAGGAACTCGTCGTTCCTGATGGCATCGATCGTCTGAGCAGCTACGTCCTCCGGTTCGAGGAAGCCGTCGGCCGCAGCCAGCTGCGAGAACGAATCGTCCGCAGCCATTGGTGTGTTCACCGCCTGGGGACACAGGACGCTGACTCCAATCCCCTTGTCTCCGTAGTTCACTGCGATCCACTCAGCCAAAGCAAGGGAGGCATGCTTAGTGAGGGTGTAAGGAGCCGATCGAGGCTCCATGAGCATGCCCGCTGCTGAAGCGGTAGACGCAAGGTAACCACTTCCCCGCTTCACCATTCGAGGGAGCAGGTGACGAGCAGCGTATACGTGGGACATAGTGTTGATGGCCCACGACCGTTCCCAAATCTCGTCGGGTGCTTCGGGACCTTCTCCGGCAGCAATACCTGCATTACTGAAAAACAGATCAATCGGACCCAATGCCGATTCGGTCTGTTCGACGAGGGCCAGAACAGCTGCGGACGTACTGACATCACAGACTATCCCAAGGCAGCCCAGTGCAGATGCAGCCCTCTGGAGGCCGGGCCCATCAATATCAGAGACCACCACCCTTGCGCCCTCTGCGGCGAAGGCCGTCGCGAGCGCCAGCCCGATCCCTGAAGCTGCTCCTGTGATCACACATACTCTGTCACGTAATTCCATGACCTCAACCTTATCGGTCCCGGGTAATGTGTGGCGCTATGACACCAGAAGAGTTCAGAATCCACGGCAAGCAGATGGTCGACTGGATTGCAGACTATTGGGAAAACATCGAGCAATTCCCCGTGAAATCACAAGTCTCCCCCGGCTGGGTCAGAGATCAACTTTCTCCTGTCCCACCCGAGTCCCCCGAGACTTACAATGAGATTATGAGGGACGTTGACAGCGCCATCCTTCCCGGCATTACTCATTGGCAGCACCCTGGCTTCCACGCCTATTTCAACTCCGGCGGATCGGCTCCATCAGTGCTGGGCGATTTGTTGTCGTCGGGGTTCTCGATCCAAGGCATGATGTGGGCAACGTCTCCTGCTGCGACTGAACTCGAAACTCTCGTCCTGGACTGGCTGGTTGAACTCCTTGACCTGCCCCAACATTTCCTGAGCTCTACCGCAGGAGGAGGGGTCATTCAAGACTCTGCCTCATCAGCCACCCTGACTGCGATCTTGGCAGCGCGGGAACAGGTCACCAACGGCAGCGTGAATCGAGAAGGGCTGGGGTCACAAAAACTCACTGCCTACGCCTCAGCCCATGCTCACTCCTCAATCGAAAAGGGGCTTCGAATCGCAGGAATGGGCTCGGCCAGCCTTAGGCTCATTCCGGTTGACGAGCATTATGCGCTTGACGCAACAGCCCTCCGCGAAGCTATCGAGGCCGACATTGCAGCCGGTCATCTCCCTTCTATCGTCGTGGCCAATGTTGGCACCACCTCCTCAACAGCTATAGATCCAGTGGCTGACATCGGTGCCATCTGCAAGGAGTTCGGTGTCTGGCTGCATGTAGATGCCGCCCTCGCCGGCACCGCAGCCCTTGTCCCAGAGATGCGTTGGATTCATGACGGGGTGGAACTTGCCGACTCGTACGTGTTCAATCCTCACAAATGGATGCTGACTTCCTTTGATGCTTCGTGTTTGTGGGTCAAGGACCGCAACGCCCTTATTGGTGCCTTCAAGATCACCCCTGAGTACCTTCAAAACGCGGCAACCGACTCAGGCGGCGTTATCGACTATCGAGACTGGCAGGTACAAATGGGACGCCGGTTCCGGGCGCTTAAGTTGTGGTTCGTCATTCGAACCTACGGGGCCTCAGGGCTGCGAACGTTTGTAGAGGAGCACCTTCGGCTCACGCGCCTTCTTGCTTCGTGGGTCAGCGAGTCGGCCGACTTCAGTCTGGCCGCACCACACCCGGTCAACCTGGTGTGCTTCAAACACAACGGCGGCGACGCCGCCAACAGGACAATCATGGACCGGATCAACGCAGATGGGAAGAGCTACCTCACTCACACAGTCCTCAGCGGCGACGTTGTGTTGCGAGCTGCCATCGGTGGAGAGCGCACGCTACAACGACACATTGAACAGTTGTGGGCACAACTTGAAGCTGCCGCGGCAGAACTGCCTTAAGGGACAGGAACTGTCTGTGACGATCCGTCAATGTCGACGATCGTGAACTCCGTCACTCCATCATACGTCACCACAAGGGCCCAACCATTGAGCGCGAATGCGGCCACAGTTCGGCCGCCGGTGGGCGCCAATATGTGTCGAGTAGTTGGAGGGACATGGATTGCTAAGGCTTGTCCGTAGGCGGGGTCACCGGTTGGAACGTCGAAGATCGCTGGGATTGCAAGATCCTGCCCCACGAGGCACTCAAACCCGACAAAGTCCCTGCCAAGCACCATGGCACACAACCCGCCGTCTTCAACGAACACGACGAGGTCATGCTCGCCGCACGTGTCTTCAGTTCGCAATAGGTGGGTGATCTGTGTTGGGGTGTGCCCGTTGTCAGCCATCACCGCTGAGAGTTGCTCGATGATGTACTTCCCGCTCCGAGCGTTTTGCACGATATCTGCCCCATCGACATCAGGTATTGCTCCGAAATCAAAGTTAGATTCAATGCCTGGGCAAGCACTGAAGTGGTCGATTTCAGACTCATTGCGGCTACACCCAGCGAGCACCAGCGCCAAGACCAGCAAGGGGACGATTCGTTTCATGCTTCCTCCGACAAGCCCAACAAGCGTCGCGTCATCATGGCAGTAGCTCCCCAGAGCACTTCGTCGTCTATGGGCCGAAACCAGATGTTGCGCTTCCCGTTCCACTCCTTGGCATACCAAGTTGACTCAATGGACAAATCACGCAGCGTCGGGAGGAGGATCTTGTCTACCTCACCGGGGTCCGGAACGAGGACTGGCGGGGTTTTGAGGCGCGCCACCACTGGCACCACCATCTTGTCGTATTCGAAAGTATGGATCGCCTTCAGGTACCCAAGTACCTCGACATCGGCTGGCTCGATCCCCACTTCTTCCTGAGCCTCGCGAAGCGCAGTGCCCACAGCACCATCGTCGCCCTCTTCGAACTTCCCGCCAGGAAACGCCAGATCTCCTTTGTGGGTGGGCATGTGCATGGGTCTCTTTGTCAGCACCGTGATAAGCCGGCCATCTACCTCATAGATAGGAACCACGTCCGCAGCGAGCGAGCCCCTGATCTCAGGCGCTTCCTCAGTTACTCCTCGAACAAGATCCCAGTCAGACACTGAGGGTAAGTGTGGTCGACCCAGACAAATACGTGCGGAGGGCAATGCCGTGCCGGAACCAACCTCACTCCAAAGTCGTCGGATCCCGCTTTGGCTTGGATCTAGACGGTTTGCTAGTTTCCAGGTCGAGCCTGATTGACTGCTCTTGTTCGACCGCGGAACACGGCTACCAGGTCGTGTTCTGGACCGGCTTCGATCCGAGCATCTATCACGGTCGTCCGTCCCACCTGGACTGCATATTCAGCCGTAGCCACGAGCGTTGCCCCTCGGAACACAGGCCTGAGGAAGTCGATCTCAGCATGAATCGCAAAAGCTGGCATCTCCTGCTGATTGGAAGCAAATCCCATCGCAGAATCGGCGAGCATGAAGAGTAAGCCGCCGTGGATGGTCTCAAGCCCGTTCAACATCTCCTCGGTCACCTTCATCTCGACAACTGCTTTGCCGGGGGCCAGTTCGAGGATGCGTATGCCAAGACTTTGAGAGGCCTTGTCTTTGTCGTACATGTCACGCGCAATGTCGGGCCGGTAGTCGTCTGGGAAGTCCATGCCTTGAGCATACTGTTGGTGTCCGTGGCTTGGACTCCACTTCGGCTTGGCCGCCTGCAATGCAAGTAAGCTATTGCCACTATGACCCTCACACACACTGTTACAGCTGAATCTATCGGCGCTGGTGGCGCCGCCATCGCCCGCGCTGAGGGTAAAACGCTCTTCGTTCAGGGCTTGATGCCAGGAGAGACAGCTGAGGTCGTTGAAACTGGCGGTAAGCAGCGTTGGGCGAGAGCTTCAGTCGTCAAGCTCATCGAAGTATCCCCTGACCGTATCGAGCCCGACTGCGAGTATTTCGGTGTCTGTGGCGGTTGCGATTGGCAGTTCGCCCCAATTGACAAGCAGCTCCACTGGAAGCAGGAGATAGTCTCCCAGCAACTAGCGCGGATCGGTGGAATCGAGGCTGAAGTTCGGTCCCCGATTGCCCCTTCAGGAGCCTATGGCTACCGCAACCGCATCACCTTGCGAGTGAGCGAAGGCGAAGCGGCGATGTATGAGCGCCGAAGCAACGAACTAGTACCGATTCATACGTGTTCCATACTCGAACCGAACCTTCGCGCCCTCGTGGAAAGGCTCGGCAACCTCGAAGGTGTCAACGAACTCACGGCTCGTGTGAGCGTCGCCACGGGTGAACGCCTGGTCATCATCAAAGGCAAGGTGCCGAATCACGCCGATACGTGGCGGGCCAACATCGTCACCAAGAAGGGCCGCCGACTCCATTCAGCCCTTGGGAAACCATTCATCTTCGAAGAAGTCGGACTCACCAGCCTAAGAATCAGTGGCGATGCTTTCTTTCAGAACAACACCGCGGGTGCTGGGGTGCTCGTAACCCAGGTATCCGAGGCCCTCGACATCACCAACGCCGACCACCTCATCGATCTCTACGCCGGCGGAGGACTTTTCAGCGCGACGGTCGGGAAGGCAGCTGGAAACGTCACCGCCGTAGAGGCAGCCAATGCAGCTGCAGACGACCTCATGTTCAACGTCGGGAAGACGGCCCGGATCGCCCATGTTCCAGTCGAGAAGTGGAAGGGTCGCGGGGATGCGGTTGTGGCAGATCCGCCTCGATCAGGCTTGCAAGAGGCCGGCGTGCGAGTGATCGCCAGCACTCGGGCTGAGCGCCTCGCATACGTGTCATGTGACCCTGGGACCTTTGCAAGAGACGCCAAGCTTCTCGCCGACAAGGGATACCAACTCGACTGGGTGCAACCAGTGGACATGTTCCCTCAGACCGCGCACATCGAACTGGTCAGCCGCTTCAGCCGCGTCTGATGGAAGGGTGCGAGGCACTCTGGTTCGAAGACACTTCCGAGTAACCTCACCTTCATGCTTCAACCGCCTTCGTCAATTACCCGAGGAGACCTCGAGTTTCGACAGTTCAAGCGCCGCGACCTTGACGCGCTAACTACAGCGGTCACGGCTTCGTTGCCCGAACTCATCAAATGGTTGCCATGGGCAACAGCTGGGTACAACCGGGTGGACGGCATGCGGTTCCTACGAGACTCAATCTCTGCATGGCGAGACCACAAAGCGTATGACTTCGCGATCCGCCCCACGAACTTCCCCGAAGAGCACTGGGGGAACGTATCAATTTGGTCCACCTCCCAACAGTATGGAGTGGGAGAAGTTGGCTACTGGGTAAGAACTGACAAAGCCCATCAGGGGATCGGAACTGCAGCGACCAAGGCCATGCTTGAACTCGGTTTCGGCACTCTGAAAATGCACAGAATCATCCTGCGCATTGCTGTTGGCAACGGCGCGTCGGAGCGCATCGCTGAGAAGCTTGGATTTACCAAAGAGGGTGTCCTGCGCGAGGTTCTGATCGTAAATGGGAAACGGGTCGATCACGCTCTCTACTCAATCCTTCGTCACGAGTTCCTCAAGGCGACCGCTGGCGCGTCGTCTTAGGCAGGCTGGCATTCTCACGGCCCGGGTTAGTTTCTAGCTTCAAGTTTTCGGGCCCGCTTATCACTCCATTTGTTACTGGGGATGAGGTCACTATGTTCGTGATCGTTGTGGAGTGGCCTGTGTCCTTGATCAACTTGATCAGGAACTCTTCCAGATGCAGCGTCGACGGCATCACCGCTCGGACTACATGACTCTCTGTGCCAGTTACTCGGTGGCATGAGAGCACTTCGGGGAGCATGGCAGCGTTGTTCGATACCTGATCGACATAGTCACCAGTTGCATTCACCCGAATCACGGCAAGAATCGGCAGGCCAAGCCGTTCGAAGTCAAGTGTCACGCTGTAGCCAGTTATCACTCCAGCCCTTTCTAGCCGCCGTACTCGCTCAGCAACTGCTGGGGCAGAAAGACCCGCCCTTTCCCCTAGGTCGCGAAAGCTGGCTCGACCATTTCGTTGTAGCTCCTCAAGAAGTACCCAGCCGATGTCATCAATCTGCATTGCTTCTCCCCATCTTTCTTGAAACCACATCTCCGAAGGCGGATACACAGCCGAACACACCGCTAGCCATACTATCAAAGGTTTTCGTGGAATATACTATCGAAATATAACGTGACGTCGTTGTTATTCACGATTTATCTTCATCCAACGGTAGATTTACTTGGTAAAGTACCCCTAACAGAACATCACTGCTTCGAAAGGGGAGCCCATGTCATTCACAAACGCTTTTAGCGCTCTCATGAACGCTTGGAACGAGCATCAAGACCTTCACACGGCCAACGCCACCATTGCTGAGCTCGTGGAATCTCGCACTCGGCTCGACGCAGCTCGAGTCCAGATGAGCCACGTCCGCTCTATCTAACAACAGCCTCTTCCTTCACTAGGAACCGCATGCAGCAAGGGCCCCTTCGGGGCCCTTGCTGCATTTCTAGGTGTGGAAGAACGCCTGCCTCAGATTGTGAGGCCCAGGCTCCGGCTCAAACCCGAAATTCGGGACAAAAGAAAGAGGGGACCCCATTGGGGTCCCCTCTTCACTAGCGTGGATTGGACTTAAAAGTCCATGCCTCCGCCGTGCTCGTGGCCGCCACCGGCGCCAGCTGGTGCTGCGGGCTGCGGCTTCTCAGCAATGAGAGCCTCAGTCGTCAGCAATAGAGCGGCAATAGATGCTGCGTTCTGCAGAGCAGAGCGGGTCACCTTGGTCGGATCAAGAATACCTGCAGCAAGTAGATCCTCGTACTTGTCAGTTGCAGCGTTGTATCCAACGTAGCCTTCGGCACTGCGAACAAGATCGACAACAACGCCCGGCTCTTGGCCAGCGTTAAAGGCGATCTGACGGAGCGGCTCCTCGAGGGAACGACGCACGATTGCACGTCCTACCTTCTCGTCGTCATTTCCACCACGGATCTTGTCCACTGCGTCCTGAGCACGAAGCAATGCGGTACCACCACCTGGGACAATGCCCTCTTCTATGGAAGCGCGGGTTGCCGACACGGCATCCTCAATACGCAGCTTCTTTTCCTTGAGTTCAACCTCGGTGGCAGCTCCAACCTTGATGACCACTACACCACCAGAGAGCTTGGCAAGACGCTCTTGAAGCTTCTCACGGTCCCAGTCGGAGTCGGTGTTCTCGATGTCACGGTCGATCTGTGAGATGCGAGCCGCAACCTCAGCGCTGTCACCAGCTCCGTCAACGATGGTTGTGTTGTCCTTGGATACGATCACCCGACGGGCAGTGCCCAAAAGGTCGAGTGAAGCACTGTCGAGCTTGAGTCCAACCTCTTCTGAGATAACTGTTGCTCCGGTCAATACTGCGATGTCCTGCAGCATGGCCTTGCGTCGCTCACCGAACCCAGGAGCCTTCACAGCTACTGAGGAGAAGGTGCCACGGATCTTGTTCACAACGAGTGTGGCAAGAGCTTCGCCTTCAAGGTCCTCAGCTAGAACGAGCAGTGAGCGTCCCGACTGCATAACCTTTTCCAGCACAGGAAGCATGTCGTTAACTGATCCGACCTTCTGGTTAGCGATCAGAATGTACGGGTTCTCAAGAACAGCTTCTTGAGTGTCCGGATCAGAGATGAAGTATGGGGAGATGTATCCCTTGTCGAACTGCATGCCTTCGGTGAACTCAAGGTCGATGCCGAAGGTCTGGCCGTCTTCAACAGTGATCACACCGTCTTTGCCGACCTTATCCATGGCCTCGGCGATCTTCTTTCCGATCTCTCTGTCACCTGCAGAGATAGAAGCGACAGCTGCAATCTCATCAGATGTTTCAATGATCTTTGAAAAGTCGCCTACAAAGTCGACGACCTTGCTGACTGCGGCCTCAATGCCTCGTTTGAGATCCATTGGGTTGGCGCCAGCTGCGAGGTTACGAAGACCCTCACGAACAATTGCCTGAGCCAGAACCGTAGCGGTAGTTGTCCCATCACCAGCAACATCGTTGGTCTTGGTAGCAACTTCCTTGACGAGCTGAGCGCCCATGTTCTCGAATGGGTCTTCGAGCTCAACTTCCTTAGCGATGGTCACACCATCGTTCGTGATTGTTGGAGCGCCCCACTTCTTTTCGAGCACGACGTTTCGACCCTTAGGTCCAAGCGTCACCTTTACGATGTTCGCAAGCTTGTCGACGCCTGCCTCTAGCGAGCGACGAGCTTCGTCGTCGAACTGAATTTCTTTAGATGCCATATGAGAATCCTTCCCTAACCGACAATGGCTAGAACATCACGGGCGGAAACAATGAGGTAGTCCACCCCGTTGTGCTTGATTTCGGTTCCGCCGTACTTGGAGTACAGAACAACATCACCAACGGTGACGTCGAGCGGAACGTGGTTGCCGTCGTCATCAAGGCTCCCAGGCCCAACGGCCAGGACCTCTCCGGTCTGCGGCTTTTCCTTTGCGGTATCTGGAATAACCAGACCCGATGCGGTTGTCGCCTCGCCGTCATCTGTTGCAAGGATGACAACTCGGTCGCCAAGTGGCTTGAGCTTCATGGGTGTTCCTCCGTAAGAACAAGTTGATAACCCCTCAGACCGTCATTGGCAGTCTCATGGGGGGAGTGCTAACTCTAACCCAGCGTGGCCCATATGAGAAGAGGTCCGATCTGAGGATGAACCCGCCGTTGCTACGTCTTCGTGACGGCTACCGCTCCTCGCGCCTTAGCGCGCCACCAGCTGGGTTTAGCTTGTGCAGGGTCGGCCGTCCTCGGGCCGTTCTAGCTGCCGAGCTTCAGACCGGGGTCCACACCGCTTGACCAGCTTGAGAACTGGCCTGTTTCTAGGAGCCTTGAGCCGGCGACTCCGATCATGGCTCCGTTGTCAGTGCAGAGGATTGGGGACGGGAGGCACAGCCGGACACCGCGGCGGTCGGCTTCTTCTCTGAGGCGTGTGCGCAGCCGGCTATTGGCCATGACTCCGCCTCCGCCGCCAAGCGTTTCGACACCGGTGGCCTCCACAGCGTTGAAGGTCTTCTTCACAATCACGTCAACAATCGCTTCTTGAACAGACGCAGCGACATCGGCCAAATCTGGCAGTTCGCCGCGGGCAGCAGCCTTCTCCACAAACGTAATGGCTGAGGTCTTAAGCCCAGAAAACGAGAAGTCGTACGGTCGGTCAGCCAGTGCCCGAGGGAACCTGATCAGGTTGGGATCTCCATCCTTTGCCACGCGGTCGATGTGCGGTCCTCCCGGAAAAGGAAGACCAAAGAACCGGGCCACCTTGTCGAAG
>CAXMSI010000010.1:13756-16648 GCA_964196085.1 uncultured Acidimicrobiia bacterium
GGCCTTCACATGCACAATTTGGGTGTGTCCCCCCGACACCAACACAACAACCGCCGGCGGTTGGAAGTCTGAGAACTCAAGGAGAGGAGCGGACAAATGCCCTTCCATATGGTCAACCCCTACGAAAGGCAGCTGACGGGCCCAAGCAGTGGCCTTGGCAAACGAGTGACCAACCAACAACGATCCAACAAGCCCAGGGCCTTGAGTGGCGGCCACACCATCGAGGTCGTCAGGATGGATCCCCGCCTCTGAGATAGCTCTGTGGGTGAGACCCCGAATGACCTCCACGTGTGCACGGGCAGCGATCTCGGGAACTACTCCCCCAAACTTTGCATGCATATCAATCTGGGAGCCGATCACATTGGAAAGCATCTCCGTCCCGCGAACCACCGCGACGGCCGTCTCATCGCAACTGGTCTCGAAAGCGAGCACTGTTGGGCCGCTCATGAGAGACGATCCAAGTCTGAACGAATCTCGTCGAGACGCTGCTGATAGTCCAGTGAGTCGATGTTGTTCACCCACATGATGATGGCGTCTTCGTCGATGTAGTAGTTCTTGCGAACGCCCACCGGAGCCATGCCAAATCGGCCATAAAGGCTCTGCGCGCGGCGATTCGAAAGCCGAACTTCCAGAGTCAGATGCTGGGCTCGGTGTCGGAGGGCAGCCTCCACAAGTTCGAGCATCAACCGGGTCCCCAACCGATGTCCACGAGCATTGGCATCAACCGCAATCGTCGTGATGTGGGCATCTTCACCCAACAGCAGTACACCGCCATAGCCAACCACCTGGCCGTCTTCGTCAGTCACCACCAAGTAGGACCGCTGGGGCTGGCCAAGTTCGGTTCGGAAGATATTTTCGGACCAAGGCTGCGAGTAGGTTCGTTGCTCAATGGCGAGCACATCCCCGATATCACCCTGGAGCATTCGACGAATCTTCACGCTGATAATTCCCCCCAAGGGCCGTGCCCCTGAAGGTGCTTTGAACTGATCTGAACGTCAGCTTCACGCAGGTACATCGGACGAATTGCTTCGGGAGCCGTGAACTGATTATCTTCGAAGCGAGGCATTGCCAACTCAGCAAGAGCATCAGCTGACGGGAACCGAGGCCTTCCTACTTTGACCCTGTGCAGACCGTGCAAAAACGATCCGGAAAGTGCGGTGACATCGCCCACCACCAAGACATCACTGGAAGAGCCTTCGAGCATGGCCCTAAAGGTCTCGTAGGTCGCAATCTCTGGGGAAGTCTGTTTGACGACGCCCCCCGGCACCGGCTGGTAGGAAGCTACCGCAAGCTCCCCTCTTCGAGCGTTGACCACTGACCAGATACTTCGTCGACCCGTGGCAGCCCGAAGGGCAAGCGCATCGAGTGAAGACGCAGGGACAACAGGCACGCCTATCATCGCTGCCAGTCCTTGAGTAGTAGCAAGACCGACTCGGATGCCCGTATACATCCCTGGGCCAACATCGACCACTATGCCTTCAATATCTTCAGGGTTCCACTTGGCTTGGTCAAAGCAGAAGTCAAGGGCCGACACCAAGAATTCGTTGTGTCCACGACGGTCGACTCTTACCGCCGAAGCAACAAGATCGCGCCCGTCGACCAGGGCCACGCTTGAAGCGTCAGTAGCGGTTTCGATCGCCAGGATTTTCATGCGGCTAGCCCCGACAAGTCTCGAGAGGCCCAACCACCTAGGGCAGCGAATCGAAGGAGGCGCGACTCCTCACCGGTCTTCTCGATCTCAATCCCGAGTCGGTCTCCGGGAAGGGCCGCTGTCACAGTGTCGCCCCACTCAATGACTAATACTCCGTCGGTTGCTTCTTCGACAGCGAAGAGTTCATCGAACTCCCCCAGCGAACTTAAGCGGTAGGCGTCAACATGGATCAACGGCAAGAACCCTGATTCGTAGACCTTCATAAGAAGAAAGGTTGGGCTGGTTATAGGATCGGCCACCCCGAGGCCTTCTCCGAGCCCGGAAGTAAACGCCGTCTTCCCAGCCCCGAGGCCACCCTCGAGCACAATCACATCGCCTGGACGGACAAGGCTGGCCAGCCGTCTACCAACAGCCTTGGTTTCGATGAACGATGCGGTACAGACTTCCATAGGATCCACCAAAGTCTAGGCGCCTAAACGCTGCCCTGAACTTGCGACTTGATGAAACGCCGCGGAAGTCGCGAACCCATCCCGCACACCACTTCGTAGTTGATTGTGCCCAGCCATTGCGCCCACTCTTCGGCCGTGATTTCATCGTCGTCTTGGAGTCCAAGCAGTACCACCTCGTCACCTACCGATGGCTTCTTGTCCGCTATCAACAGGATTTGGTCCATTGTGACAGTGCCCGCAAACGCACAGCGAACTCCACCAATCAGGGCTACACCTTGTTCCCCGAGACGGCGCTCATAGCCATCGGCGTACCCGATGGGAACCGTTGCAACCCAGGCGTCACTTAACAGGGGCTTCGTTCTCCCGTACGACAGCCGTTCGCCCGCGCTGTAGCGGGCGACATGGGAAACCTCCGAAACCACTCGCATTACTGGACGCAGCGCCACCGGCTGGGACTCTTGGCTCGGTTGAAGCCCGTAGACGCCGAGCCCAACCCTGACCATGTCCATGCGTGCCTCCGGGGAGAACAAGGCGCCGGCAGTGTTGGCACAGTGCAGCAACCCCGGATCGATGTCCTCTTCAACCAACAAGGTCACAAAGTCATGGAACCGTTGGGTCTGAACCGCAGTGAAATCTCTGTCCCACTCGGCTGAAGCAAAGTGAGTCCAGACGCCCCCCAGCTCCAATAGCTCAGAGGCGTCTAAGTACCGGGCGATATCGAGGGCCGTTTGAGGCAGCGCTCCAACCCGGTGCATTCCAGTATCCACTTTGAGATGCACAGTAACCGACGTC
>CAXMSI010000010.1:16738-17029 GCA_964196085.1 uncultured Acidimicrobiia bacterium
GAGCGCCCAGCGGTTGATTCTGGCAATACCAGCGATCGGCGGCTGGCTCAAGAGGAGGATCGGAGCGGTGACTCCAGCCTCTCGGAGCCTTACACCCTCTTCGACAAGGGCAACAGCCAAGACAGTTGCACCGGCCTCAAGTGCCGCCTCGGCAACGGGGACGTCACCATGCCCGTACCCATCGGCCTTCACTACAGCGCACACTTCGGCAGGGGCCACCTCAGCCACTAGAGCGCGGACGTTACATCTCAATGCGTCGAGGTCAATCTCAATCCAAGTGGGGCGGGTCAT
>CAXMSI010000011.1:0-16672 GCA_964196085.1 uncultured Acidimicrobiia bacterium
CTTTGTGGTCGACCCGCAAGAGATGAACAGGGATGTCGAGGTGCTTGGTGGCAAGGTTTGTGAACCGATGGGCCGCTGTTTCGTACGACGTATAGAACCGTTCCTTGAGGTCTTCCACTGCCAGGTCTCTTCGACGTTTAGAGTCGAACAAGCACTGGGCCCCGGCCGCGTTGGGGATAAGCAGAGCGCTGGAGAAGTAGTTCGCTTGGATGCGTTGACGAAAAAAGTCGAGGTAATCACTTGGTCGGCGGTGCCCAAGGGCGACATGTCCAAGGGTTTGTGCAATGACATAGCGCGCCTGACGTGTTCGTAGCTCGTCTCGCTGGGGGATGAAGAGCCGCCCGTTCTTCTTGTCTGCAATGGCCCGAGCGGTGGGCGGAAAGTCCTGCACTGTGTGCAGACTGAACCCGAAGTGACTGGCAAGCTCAATCATGTCACGTTGAGACAAGGCACCAGCCCCTGAGTATCCAATGGCTTCTAAAGCCTCGGTTGCTACTGCTTCGATGTCTGCGTGAAAGTTGCCGAGCGAACGTGAGTGCTTCTTTATTTCAACTGCGGCTTTCCGGGCTTCCTCAGGCGTTGCCACTTCTCCAAGCGTCTTACGCACGAGGGCATCGTATAACGTCACTATGTGGCCAAGTGCGTTGTCGCTCATTGAAGCGGTAGCTTTGAGGTGGGGGAGACCCAACTCGCTGTAGAGTGCCTCTTCTTGGATTCGCCCGAGGGCGACTTCAAGGCGAGCTCTGGGCGTTGGTGGTTCGGGATCGAGAAGGGTTGCCAGGTCGGTTTTCAAGGCGGTGGCAATCTCAGCAATCAAAGACAGTTTCGGCTCTCGCTTCCCCGTCTCGACTAGTGACAGGTACGGGCCAGGCTTGGCCACCAACGTTCCCAGCTGGTCCAATGTGAGCCCTTGATGTTTTCTGGCATGCCGAACCCGATGGCCGAGGACTACTGGATCAAACGCTGGCATAGGGTTTCCTTGCGGTCTCGGGTACGACAAAACGTCGATTCTTTACATGTAGAATATGAATTGCCTCTTTCAATGATAAGACCGCTGATCTTTAACGTTCCGACGGCTTCTTCTGATTGCACCTCGATTCTTTCTCAAAACAGAAAGAATCGACGTTCTTTTGAGCCGGTCTACAAAGGTCCATAGAGCCAATGGAATAGCCTTTGGCCGTTATCGACATGGGATTGAAATAGCTATGGCCAAGATCGTGCATGTGGTGGGTACTGGGACCATTGGTGAGCCGCTTATCAGCTTGCTGGTGCACCACAAGGAAGCTTTCGGCATTGACGAGGTGTCGTTCATGAAACGGACTCCACTCGCATCAGAACGCAGCAAAGTCAACGCCCTCCTCAGCGAAGGTGCGACGCTGAGCGTCAACGAAGACAAGGTTGATGCGTTCCGGGCTCTCGGTCACTTGCCGAGCTACACCTCAACTGAAGCGATTGAACGGGCTTCGGTGGTGATTGATTGCTCGCCAGCAGGCAATAGGAACAAGACCGATCTGTACGAGCATGCTGACAATCCACTTGGCTTCCTAGCGCAGGGTTCTGAATTTGGATTCGGAAAGATGTACGCCCGCGGAATCAATGATGAGGCCCTGCGGATTGGAGAGGACCGCTTCCTTCACGTTGTGTCGTGCAACACTCACAACATTTCTGCCATGGTCCGCACCCTGGCAATGGAGAATGGCGTCTCCCAGCTTGTCGACGGCCGGTTTGTGATGCTGCGTCGAGCCAACGACATCAGCCAAAGCAGCGATTTCGTCCCTTCGCCAACAGTTGGTAGTCATAAGGATTCACGATTTGGTACTCACCACGCCCGCGATGCCCATCACATTTTTGAGACCATGGGGCTTGATCTGTCGCTGCACTCCTCAGCTATGAAACTCAACACCCAGTACATGCACGCCATGTGGTTCAGTCTTACGCTTGATCGAGAGATCACGGTGGACGAGGCGGTTGACAAGCTAAATGCGAACCGCCGAATTGCAACAACTCTCAAAAGGTCGACCAATGAAGTGTTCAGTTTCGGAAGAGACCACGGCTATCACGGCCGGATCCTGTCACAGGCTGTAGTCCCCATAGAGACATTGTCGGTGCGAAACGGAAATGAACTGGTTGGGTTTTGCTTCACCAGCCAAGACGGCAACTCGCTTTTGAGCTCGATGGCGGCCTCTCTATGGATGCTGGATCCAACGTCATACAACGAGCGCCTCGACGCGCTCCATCCATTGATGTTCCAAGAGGTGTAGATTTAGGGGAATGCCTTCCCTTGATGACGTCTTCACAGAGCTAGCGTCCATCGCCGAAGAGTTCCCATCGGCTGAGTTCGCCCGACAGCGAGAACTCGCTCAACGACGTAGAGAACTCCATACTCTTGCCGAGGTATGGGACACGGCTGCGCGACGCGAAGCCATGACAGAAGAACTCGGAAGGCTCAAGACCCGCGTTGAGAATTTGGAGTCGGACTTGATAGTGACCTCTGGCAAGCGCAAGAAGGGAATCCGAGGGATGTTATGGGGCGAGTGGAACTGGCACGATGATGCTGTGGCGCTCAACGAGCACATCAAAGTGGATCACGACGCGGCCAGTCTGGCTGACAAAATCGCGAACTTAGAGCGAAAGCTTGGTCTGAACCACTGACTGGTTTGGCTCCCGATGTCTGACTACCACCTCCACCTGCACCCACACGCGTACGATGCGCCGGTCCTGCCTACTTACCAGGCCGAAGTGATTGAGCGCTATGTGGAACATGCTGCCAAGCAGGGAGTGACAGAGCTTGGCTTCACGGAACACCTTTACCGGTGCGTAGAAGCTCGAGACGTGCTCGGCTACTTTTGGAAGGATGAACGCGAGCGTGTTCGGTCGGCGAATCAACGCATGATGGATCTAGACGTGACGCTCTCGCTTGAGGCATACATCGGAACGGTGTTGGCTGCAAAGGATCGTGGCCTGCCCGTAAAGCTTGGCCTCGAAGTCGACTTCTTCCCAGACACCATTGAGGCAGTTTTGGACTTCCTCAAGCCGTACCCCTTCGATCACCTTATTGGTTCCGTTCACTGGATTGGGGGCCTCGGCGTTGACACCCCATGGGGTTTGGAAGAAATGAATGAGCGAGGGTTGGGACAGTCGTGGGATGCGTATTTTGGTCTGCTCGAGCAGCTTGCCAGTTCAGGTGCGGTGAACGTTCTTGCTCATGCTGATGTAGTGAAGAAGTACGGAATGCGGCTGAACCCTGAACCCCTGCATTGGTACGAGCGGGTCGCGGCTGCAGCTGCTGAATCTGGCACCGCTGTTGAGGTTTCGTCGGGGGGTCTCCGCCATCCGGCCGGTGAGGAGTATCCCTCTCCTGCGTTTCTCAAGGCCTTCCATGCTCACGGAGTCCCAATCACGTTGGCATCAGATGCACACTACGATCACGAAGCCGGCTGGGGGCACCAACACGTCGTTGCAGCAGCTCGCAACGCCGGGTACCAATCACATCTAAGGTTCGCAGCCGGAAGAGCGTATGAGGCACCACTCACATGATTGTTGAAGTTATTGCAGTTGGAACAGAGCTGCTTTTGGGCCAGATTGTCAATGGCAACGCTGCCTGGCTGGGCGAGCGGCTTGCCGAGGAGGGCTTTGACGCTCACTTTCAAGTGGTGGTTGGCGACAACCCGCAACGGCTGACCGAGACGATACGAACAGCCATTGATCGTGCCGACGCGGTGATTCTCACCGGTGGGTTGGGCCCAACCCAAGACGACCTCACCCGGGAGTCGATTGCTGAGGCCACTGGAACCCGACTGGTGTTCAACGAAGCATACGCCGCTGAGCTAACCGATATGTGGCTCAATCGTTTTGGGAAAGAGATCCCTGCCAATAACTATCAACAAGCCGAACAACCAGAAGGGTCCACTCTGCTGGCCAACCCTCGCGGGACCGCTCCTGGTATTGCGCTTGATCACGACGGCACCTGGGTGTTTGCCTTGCCAGGTGTCCCGGTAGAAATGCGAGGGTTGTTCTCCAACGAGGTTGCACCCATCTTACGACAGGAAGCTGGGGGCCTTGGCGTACTGGTGTCTCGGACGCTTCACACCTTTGGAATTGGTGAGTCTCGAGTTGCAGAGATGATGGCCGATCTGTTCGAGGGTGCGGTGAATCCGTCGCTGGCCTTCTTGGCTTCAGCTGGAATTACAAAGATTCGCCTGACGGCAAAGGCCCGTTCCGATGCAGAAGCACGGGCTCTGATCGCCCCACTTGAGGCCGAGATCCGAGCCCGCGTCGGGAACAAGCTCTTTGGTGTGGATCGCACCTCAATTGAACAGGAACTCATCAAAGAGTGCCGGAGGCGCGGCTGGACAGTTGCGGTTGCCGAGTCGGTGACTGGTGGGGCTGTGTTGTCTCGGCTTACTGCTCCTGCAGGCGCCTCTGATGTGGTGCTTGGCGGTGTGGTGCCATACGTCACTAACACCAAGACCTCCGTGTTGGGGGTCGATGCTGAACTCGTTGCTTCTCATGGAGTTGTCAGCACTCACGTCGCAGAAGCCTTGGCTGTTCGAGCGGCGGCCTTGTTCAACGCAGACGTTGGTATCGGACTGACCGGAGTTGCTGGGCCCTCAGGACTCGGAGGCGTGGAGCCGGGGACGACCATCGTGGGAATTTCGACCCCCGAGGGTGTCCGGTCCCAATTGTTAGCAACTTCAAGAGACCGTGCACCTGCCCGTTTGTATGCGACGAGCATGGCCTTACAACTGGCAAGGCTCGGAGTCATTGGGGAGTGGTGGTCGCTCCGGTGAAGCGGCTGTTTCTGGCCGTGATGTTGCCCCTTGCACAGCAGCATGCTCTTGCAGCCCGCCTCGATGCGTCCTTCTCAGACGCTCCCATGCCGGGCCGTAAAGTTAGACCAGATCAGTGGCATATCACGCTGCGGTTCGTTGGCGAGGTGACGCCTTACCAGCAAGATCGGTTGCTGTTCGCTCTCAGTGAACCTGACAAGCTGAACGGTGGAGCGTTCTCGGTCAGCCTCGATGGGCTGGGAGCATTTCCAGAACCTCGGTTGGCATCGGTGCTCTGGGCAGGAGTTGATGCTGGTAGCTCAGAACTTACTGCGCTCTCCGGTGAGATCACTCACCGCCTTGAGGACATCGGTCTTGCCCCTGAAGACCGTCCTTTCGTTGCCCACGTAACACTAAGTCACCTGAGGCCCCGTCTTGATGTCTGGGGCTGGGTAGAGAAAGTGCCAGCCTTCCAGGTGCGATGGACAGCGAATCACGTCGCGCTAGTAGAGTCAGTTCTAGAGGCCACTGGGCCCCGGTATGTGGTGGTTGACGAGATATCGCTATAAATACTGCGCATCGAACAAGTGTTCGCTATGGTGTGCTCACAGATTTTGTCACACCCTCTCTGTAGGTTCTCTCAGACACGGGTTACACAGCCAAAAAGGAGACACACCATGGAGCGGGATAAAGCGCTCGAAGTAGCAATGAGCCAGATCGAGCGTCAGTTCGGCAAGGGCGCCATCATGAAGCTTGGTGAGAATGACATTCAGCCAATGGATTTCATTCCAACAGGAGCTCTCTCGCTCGACCTCGCACTTGGCATAGGTGGCGTTCCCCGAGGACGTGTTGTAGAAATCTACGGCCCTGAGTCCTCTGGTAAGACCACTCTGGCGCTCCATATCATTGCTGAGGCTCAGCGCAACGGAGGCATTGCTGCCTTCATCGACGCAGAACACGCACTCGACCCACTCTACGCAAAAGCCCTAGGTGTGGACGTCGACGAGCTACTCATCTCCCAGCCCGACACGGGCGAGCAGGCCCTTGAAATCATGGATATGTTGATCCGATCGGGAGCCCTCGACGTGGTCGTGGTTGATTCGGTGGCAGCGCTCACACCGCGTGCTGAAATTGAGGGCGACATGGGCGATCACCACGTCGGTCTCCAGGCTCGGCTTATGTCCCAGGCTCTCAGGAAACTGACTGCGAATATCAGTCGCTCCAAGACCACAGCGGTCTTCATTAACCAGATCCGCGAAAAGATCGGAGTCATGTTCGGGTCTCCCGAAACCACTCCAGGCGGCCGGGCGCTCAAGTTTTACTCCTCAGTTCGTATCGATGTTCGTCGTATCGAAGCCATCAAAGATGGTCAGGAGAACGTAGGTAACCGAGTCCGAGCCAAGATTGTTAAGAACAAGGTGGCACCGCCGTTCAGGCTTGCTGAGTTCGACATCATGTTTGGCGAAGGAATATCGCGTGAAGGCAGCCTCATTGACGTCGCTGTCGAGCAAGGCATCGTCCGCAAAGCCGGCGCTTGGTATTCATACGAGGGCGATCAGCTTGGACAAGGTCGAGAAGCTGCCAAAAGGTTCCTTCGAGATAATACCGATGTCGCTCTACAACTACACACCCGTGTGATGGTGGCGGTTGGCCTGGCAGGGGCTGACGAGGAAGAGGCCGACGAGGAAGAGGCCGAAGTTGCTATCGAGTCGTCAACTGAGGCTGAAGTCGTTACTGAGTCATCAACTGAGGCTGAGTGACCGGCAGCCTCGGATAGAGTTGGACCTGTATAAGGGGGTGGGGCTATGCCCTGCCCCCTTCTTTTTGGTGTTTGGACGAGAATATCTCGACAATACGTCGGCATTTTGGAAACCTCGCAGTAAGGATCACAAAGCGGGTTACGATGGGGGCAGACTATTTGCCTCCTAGAGGAGGAGAATCGGGCCTTATAGGTGCCGATTCGGGAAGAAGGGATCGTGTCGCCGGTTGTACTGGCATTGGTGGTCGCCGCAGTGGCGATTGTTGTTGGCGTGTTGGGGGGCTTCCTCATAGCGTCGCGGTCACGCCGAGATTCCAATGTTGACGGTGATGCCATTGCCCAAGCAACCGTTGCCGAAGCGAGGTTGCTCGCGAAGGAAATCGTTAGCTCGGCCGAGGACGAGGCCAGAGATCTAGCTGCTGAGTATCGCAATCGCGAGGACGCAACCCTCGAGATGCGGGTCGTAGAAGCTAAAGGCACTGATGACCGTTTGAATCAACGCGAGGTCACGCTGGAGCAGCGCTCAGCGAACCTTGCCCAACGTGAGCAAGGACTGACTGCTCGAGAAGAAGATCTTGCAACTGAGGCTGTGGAGATTTCCGCCCTCAAGGAGAAGGCCCGCAGTGACCTTGAACGCCTAGCTGGGTTCGATGTGACAGCTGCCAAAGAAGAACTCATGTCAGCAGTCGAAGACGAAGCCCGTCGCGACGCCATGAGGTTGGTTCGCGATCTTGAGGTCCGGGCGCGAGAAGAGGCCGACCGTAGGGCTCGACGAATTCTGGCAACTGCGATTCAACGTATGGCGGGAGGGGTTGTTACTGAGTCCACTGTTTCTGCGGTGGAGCTGCCTTCTGAGGATATGAAGGGACGCATCATTGGTCGTGAGGGGCGTAACATCCGAGCCTTCGAAGCGGTGACGGGAGTCAATGTCGTTATCGACGACAGTAGTGATTCGGTAGCGGTTTCCTGTTTTGACCCCGTACGACGTGAGATCGCACGGCTGACTCTGGTAGCGCTTGTCGAAGATGGCCGTATCCACCCAGCATCAATCGAGCAGTTCTTCGAGAAGGCCCAAGCCCAGGTGGAACAATCAGTTCGAGACGCTGGCGAGTGGGCGTTGGTCGATGTGGGACTATCGCGGATGCATCCCGAGCTAGTGACTCTGCTGGGCCGCCTGAAGTACCGCACCTCCTACGGACAGAACGTTCTCAATCACTCAACGGAGTCGGCCCATGTGGCCGGGCTCCTCGCTGCTGAGTTGGGTATGGACGCCAACCAAGCCCGTCGTGCGGCGCTGTTACACGACATCGGGAAGGCAGTCACCCATGAGATCGGTGGCTCACACGCGCTGATTGGTGCCGAAATAGCTCGACGGTTCGAAGAAGAGGCATCAGTAGTTCACGCGATTGAGGCACATCACAACGAAGTCGAGCCCCGCACTGTGTTGGCGGTAATCACGCAGGCCGCTGACGCCGTGTCAGCGGCTCGGCCGGGCGCTCGTAGGGAGCAACTCGACAGTTACGTGAAGCGTCTTGAACGTCTGGAACGCATCGCGATGGGCTTTGACGGGGTCAATCAAGTGTTCGCCATGCAAGCGGGCCGCGAGATCAGGGTGGTGGTGGACCCAGGCAGTATTGATGATCTGCAGGCCGCTTCGCTGGCAAGCAAGATCTCCCGACGGTTGGAAGAAGACTTACAGTATCCAGGGCAGATTCAAGTAACAGTGATTCGCGAGTTCAGGGCGACTGAGTACGCAAGGTAGATCATGGCTGAATCAGTATTACTTGGAGCTCCGAAGGTTCGGGAGTTTCGTACACCAACCCGCGTGGGCAAGACCTATTGGATGACCACGTTCGGTTGCCAGATGAACGACCACGACTCTGAGCGGATCGCCGGCCTATTTGAATCCGACGGTATGCAGCGATCGGACGACCGGGCAACAGCAGATGTGGTGTTCGTGAACACCTGCACCATTCGTGAGAACGCTGACAATAAGCTCTACGGCACGCTCGGCCATTTGGCCAAGACCAAGCGCGAGAACCCAGGGTCGGTGCTGGTAGTGGGAGGCTGTGCGGCTCAAAAGGACCGTGATCTCATTAGGGAGAAGGCGCCATGGGTTGACGTCGTGTTGGGGACTCACAACCTTGAAAGGGTACTGCCGCTGATCGATCACGCACAGGAGTGGGGCCCAATCACAGAGGTGGTTGAGCAGGGAGAGGGCCCTCGCCGCTCCGAGCTGCCGGCGCACCGAGACGTGCCATACGCGGCGTGGCTAACCATCCAAACCGGGTGCAATAACTCATGCACATTCTGTATTGTTCCCTCAGTACGGGGCTCAGAGATCAGCCGCCGACCAGGCGATGTGATTCGTGAAGCCCGAGCATTGGCAGCAGACGGAGTTGTGGAAGTGACGCTCCTGGGGCAAAACGTCAATACCTACGGCCGGGATCTAGCAATTGACGGTAAGCGCCGCCCCATCTTTGGCGAGCTATTGCGGCGAGTTGGCGAGCTCGATGGAATCGAGCGTGTTCGTTACACGTCTCCCCACCCAGCTGATATGAGTGAGGACGTTGCCCTGGCGATGGCTGAGACTCCCTCGGTTTGCAATCAAATGCACTTTCCTCTGCAGTCAGGCAGCAAGAAGATCTTGTCTGCGATGCGGCGTGGATATACGCCCCAACGTTATCTCGAACGGTTGGAAATGATGCGGTCTCACGTTCCCGAGATGACGGTGACTACAGACATCATTGTTGGGTTCCCTGGGGAAACCGAAGCAGACTTAGAGGGGACACTTGAGGTAGTTCGACAAGCCCAGTTTGACTCAGCCTTCACCTTCCAGTTCTCGGCCCGGCCCGGCACTAGGGCTGCAGAAATGCAAGATACATTCATTCCCCACAAAGTAGTCCAGGAGCGTTTCGAGCGGCTTGTCGAACTCCAGAACGCGATAAGTTTGGAACTGAACCAGCACCTGATTGGTACTCGTCAAAGAGTCTTATGTGAAGGGCCGTCACGTAAGAACCCTGAAACCAATGCGTCACGGACTGAGGGAGGCAAGCTGGTGCACTTCAGCGGGCAAGTGCCTGCCGGTGAGTTTGTTGACGTCGTGGTGCAAAAGGCGGGGGCATACAGCGCCAGTGGGACTCTGGCATGACTGGTCTCGTTGCCATTGTTGGGCCGACGGCCTCTGGCAAGAGCGCGGTGGCGATGACAGTGGCGGAGACGCTTGGCGGCGAGATCATCTCAGTGGACTCGATGCAGGTCTACAGGGGCATGGACATTGGGACAGCGAAGGCGAGTCCTGAAGATCGGCAGCGGGTACCCCACCACATGCTCGATGTCGTGGATCCGAAAAACGAGTTCACTGTGGCCGAGTTCCAACAACTAGCTCGACGTGCTGTTTCGGACTGTTTGGCTAGGGGAGTCCGGCCAATTCTGGTGGGCGGGTCAGGGATGCATCTTCGCTCAATCATTGACCCAATGGCCTTTCCGCCAACAGACCCAACAATCCGAGCCGAGCTAGAAGCCATGTCCGCTCCACAGCTTGCGAAATTGCTGCTTGAGGCCGACCCAGCTGCAGGTGACGTTGTCGATCTCGCCAACCCTCGGCGAACCATTCGGGCTCTAGAGGCCTTCAGGATCGACGGACGAACTCCATCGAGTGCTGCCAAGTCACAGGCAAACATAGATGTCAAGAACTACACGCCGATTCACCCTGTCAATATGATTGGCATAGATGCCGACAGCGGTGTCCAAGAGCGCGTAGCCGACCGGCTCGGCAGCATGTTCGCTGCCGGCTTGCTTGGCGAGGTTGAGGGCCTAGTTGGCTCTATGGGGCGCACAGCGCGGCAGGCAGTGGGGTACAAGGAACTGATTCCGGTAGTTGAGGGGAAGGTCAAAGTACGAGAGGGCGCTGAAGCAATCTTTCGCTCCACGTTGGCACTCGTAAAGAGGCAACGCACTTACTTCCGTAGAGATCCGAGGATTTCTTGGATATCATGTGCACAGCCCCCCGAGGAGCTTCTATTCCAAAGCATCAGAGCCATCACGGATCCACCCCAATGATGTCGTTCACGAAGATGCACGGCATTGGTAATGATTTCGTCGTAATCGATGTTGAGCCTCCCTCGGCCCAATGGGTGGCTGCGGTCTGTGACCGGCACAAGGGGGTAGGTGCCGACGGGGTGCTCACAGTCACTCTTGTGGAACCCAATGTCGTGCGGATGCAGTACTGGAACTCAGACGGCACTGTCGCCGAGATGTGCGGCAACGGTCTACGGTGCTCAGCCCGTTATGCCGCCGACACCGGGTTAGTGAGCGTTAAGTCATTTGCGATTGAAACACCGCGTGGCCGTTTAGGGGCAGAGCTATTGCCCAGCGGCTTGATTCGGGTTGAGACCGGCCCGGTGAGTGTGGACGAGAGCTATTCGCTGCGGGGGGTCACGGTCACCCCAGCCAATGTAGGCAATCCCCACGCTGTGGTATTCGTAGCCGATGTTGATACAGCTTCGGTGGACGAACTTGGATCAGCGATGCAAACCGAGTTCGCTCAAGGAGTCAATGTTGAGTTCGTTGAAAGGACCGATAGTGGCATCCGAGTGCGGGTGTGGGAACGCGGGGTAGGAGAGACCCTGGCGTGTGGGTCAGGTGCTGTCGCTTCGGCAGCAGTGCACAACCGACAACGAGGGTTCAGCGGGCCAGTCACCGTAGAACTGCCTGGCGGGGAGCTAACAGTAGAGGCCGATGGCCACACATCGTGGATTACCGGCCCCGCACAAACGTCTTTCAGAGGGACGCTATCAGTCGTTGACGGAGTAGTTACAGCGTCCTGAGCACCGAAACGACTTTGCCGATAATGTTGACACCGTCTTCAAAGACCATTGGAGCGTACTGCTCATTCTCCGCGTGCAGAATGACTCTGCCATCGCGGCGTTCGAGGCGCTTGATGGTGGCTTCTTCTCCATCAACCAAGGCTGCCACGATCTCGCCGTCGAGTGCGTCTTGCTGAGAGCGGATGACGACAAAGTCTCCATTGAGTATGCCCGCATCGATCATTGAGTCTCCCTGAACCTCAAGCATGAAGACGGGGCCGGTTCCGACCATTTGCGTAGGGAGGGTGAACGTGTCTCGGATATCCTCTTCTGCCAAAATCGGAGTACCAGCCGCAATACGACCGACCAAAGGGACCTGCCGGCTAGGGACGGATGGTCGACTCGAGGCGGAAGCAGGTTCGGTTCCGACGACTTCAATAGCTCGAGGCTTGGAGGGGTCTCGGCGGAGATACCCGAACTTAACCAACGACGAGATGTGACTGTGCACCGTAGAAGGAGACCGAAGTCCGAGGGCATCGCCAATTTCTCTGACCGAAGGCGGGTAGCCGCGAGACTCGACCGTCGACTTGATGAACTCCAGGACCTCGGACTGCCGGGTGCTGAGGACAGGTTTTGGTCTGGTAGACATGAACTCTCCTTCGAACGTATGTTCCTTTTACTCTAACGAAACGGCATCGAAAGTCAAACATATGTTCGCCCTTGACATCGAACAAACGTTCGGGCATACTGCCGAACAGACGTTCGACTGATCTGTTGGGGGGTAGCCCGCAACAGTGACGATGGGATATGACTGTCTGGCAGGACTTTCTGCGAGGAAGCGGTTTACAGGAACCCCTCACAAAAAGTGTCACACCCCATGCGTAGGTTGAAGACAACGAAAAGGACATACCAAATGACATACTCAACTACGGCAACTAGACCTGCACCTCAGCCAACCCGGCATCACCAAGCCGGTCGATCCCAACAACACCCAGTGTTCGCAATGCCAGCTGTAGACCGCACGGGTCGGCTCACACCGCCGCCAATGTCTCGCCCTAAGCGGGATTCTGCTCGCCTTCGGCTGGTCGCAGTCGTGGCTATCCTTCTGTTTGTTGTTGTGATGGTCGCATCACGGGTTGGTGCCGACTCGGGGCCTGTGCCGACTACCCGACATCACGTAGCGGCTGGCGAAACCCTGTGGGGCCTTGCCTCAGCCATGACACCTCAAGGAGAGTCAGTTTGGGACTACGTTGCCCTGCTCAAGGACATCAACGGACTCGAGACATCTTCTCTTCAGGTCGATCAAGTTCTGCTCGTTCCGACTGACTCTGAGTAGGTGGAAGGCTCCGATTCCGACGAAGCCGCTAAGTCCTGGCCTCACTTCACCATGTCATTGAGCTACGACTACGCTTGGCTGATGCTTTGTCCTTTGTGCGGAGGCGCTGAAACCAAGGTTCTCGACTCGCGGCCAGCCGATCAGGGTGGTTCGATTAGGAGACGCCGCGAGTGTGTGACCTGCACCAGCAGGTTTACCACCTACGAACGCGCCGAAGCTGTCCTGCTGATCAAGAAACGCAGTGGCAAGGTGGAACCATTCCAGACCCTCAAAGTACGTCAAGGGTTCGAGTTCGCGTTGGCCGATCGGCCCATTGGCTCGGGTCAGCTCGACACTATGGTCGAACGAGTCGAACGTTCTGCCAGAACCTTGGGTCCAGTCATTGATTCAGAGACAGTGGGACTACTGGTCCTCGACAATCTGAAGGATGCCGATCAGGTGGCCTACCTGCGCTTTGCCTCAGTGTACAAACACTTTCAAGGCGCTGAGGACTTCGAGCGGGAAATGGCTGAGCTAACCAAGGACTAGGCGTTGCCCTTATCCGAGTGCGCCCACAAGCATCTCGATGTCACTGAGTAGCTCGTTTGCCACGGGGCGCAACCCAACAAGGTAGGCAGACAGGGCTGCCTCTATTGACTGCTGTGTTGCTGCGAGCGACGAAAGCGTGCCTGCGGCGGTTTCGGGATCTTCAGCTAGCAATGCGGTTAGGTAGAGCTCGTGGTCTCGCTCCATAGAGTTGAGCATCCCGAAAAGTCCGCGTTCCATGACCGCTGATGAAGTTGGAAGGAGCGTGAGGCGGGTCCGAGCATTATCGAGGCTCAGCGCCAAAGAGACACGAAGCTCAGTGATTTCGTCGAGGCTTGCCTTCTGCGGTAATTCTGGCGACACGTCGAGTGCGGTGACGATGAGCCTAGTGCTCAGGGCATCGGACAGAAGTGTTTGCAGTGCACGGGCGTGGATGCCCGCGTCCTCGGCAAGAGCGTAGGCATCGGAATCCGTTTCGGACGGATCAGCTGTCACACTCGCCGACATCAAGGCACTGGCCTGGGCTGACCATCTGGTGAGGGAGGTGGCAGCCTCGGACAACTGGGTCCCGGGGGTGTCCTCTTCAAGAATCTCCGAGATAGTGGCGGGAAGAGCAGCCAGTTCCGTAGTGACGTTCACCAGCGTCTCCGCCGGCACGACGCTGGAGTCTGATCCGAAGCCACTCGGTTCATAGGCTCTCCAACCAATTACACCAAGTATCAGCAACATAACGGGTATCAGAGCCAGAGCGCGACGCATAGAGTCGCTTGTTTGCTTTGTTGGAGCTGGCATGCGTTCTGGCAGCTCGCCGACTGGGTCGCTCGGAGCGGCCCATAACTCGTGCATCAGGGTGGTGAACTGTTCAGCAGTCGGGTTTTCCGCTGCTCTAACCGACGATGCTGGCGTCAAGGTTTCGGCCAACATGTCTTTGGTGGCCGTCGCTGTAGCGCTGAATAGGAACGGAGAAGTCGGCACGTCTACGAAGGTTTTAGCAGGGTGAACCCGGTAGGTTTCACGTGCTCTATGCTTGCCCCCTGACCCGGTTACACGGGTAGGGTGGGCGCATCGAGACAACCCGATGGCGTGGCATCGAGCACAAAATGTTCTTCGCATGTTATCTCCGTGAAACTCCGCCCATGAAGCCCACGAAAGCTGCTGATATGAAGATTAGTGTGAAAAGGCTCGACAGGGAACTACCTGTTCCAACTCATTCCCATTCGGGCGACGCTGGTGTAGACCTGTACACAGCTATTGACTTCTCGATGCAGCCTGGCGACAGGCTTCTGGTGCCAACAGGCCTGGCGGTGGCGGTTCCTGACGGCCATGTGGGCTTGGTTTGTCCTCGTTCAGGTCTGGCTGTCAAACAGGGGATCAGCGTCGTCAACGGGCCGGGTGTAGTGGATTCGGGATATCGGGGGGAAGTCAAGGTGGCCTTGATCAATCACGGAACCGAGAAGGTTCAGTTCACCCGAGGTGCCCGAATTGCTCAATTACTTGTGATGCCAGTGGTCGAGCAAGAGTTGGTTGAGGTGGATGAGCTAGCTGTATCCGAACGAGATATTGGTGGCTTCGGCTCTACTGGCGACTGACTCGGAGCTTCTCGAAATCATGAGCTGACAAACTATCACTTGTGCTCCGAGGGGGTTAGACTTCCCGCAGTGCGGAAGTAGCTCAGCTGGCTAGAGCACAACCTTGCCAAGGTTGAGGTCGCGGGTTCGAATCCCGTCTTCCGCTCCACTGCAACTCAGGGCGACCTGGGGAGCGGTTAGTGACGAAGCGTTGGTAACAACCTCGGTTCTCACGAACAAGAGCACTGGTTAGTATGATCAGTGAACTTGGCGGCGTGGCCGAGTGGCTTAGGCGAGGGTCTGCAAAACCCTTTACCCCGGTTCAATTCCGGGCGTCGCCTCCAGTTACAACCTCGGTTGTGACGAAATTAGGGCTCTTAGCTCAGGGGGAGAGCGCTTCCCTGACACGGAAGAGGTCGGAGGTTCAAATCCTCTAGGGCCCACAGCAAGAAACCCCCGATAACTTGGGGGTTTCTGCTTGTTTTGGGTCAACTTCTTCTAGGTCGACAGCGTTGAAGGTGCCCAAAGGAGTGCCTAGGAGACGAGCCAGACCACTGTTCAGACGGACCGCTGCCGATGTCGGGACTATATGAATAGTTGGACGTCGGCCTCTGCTGCGTAGTCAAGGAATGCCGCGGCTCCTGCGACGTCGCAACCCTCGATGAGGTCGAGGGCGGTGACGTCCATGATTCCCATGGTCGTAGCGCATGCGAAGAACGTAACCCCGAGGTCGCGAGCCATGTCGATGAACTCTGGGACGGTAGGCATCTTCGAATCGGCCATCCACTTCTTCATAGTCTTGGTTGCCAGCAATGTAGCTCCGGGTATCGCACCGACGATGTTGGGTACTTGGAGCGGTCCTGATGGGTTCGCTAACGACGCTACCTTGAGACTCTCGAACCGGTCCTTGTGGAGAATATCCAGTCCGTAGAATGTGAAGTAGATCCCCACTTCCCATCCAAGGCTCGAGGCTGTGGTGGCGAGGATGAGTGGTGGGTATGCTTGGTCTAGCGTTCCCTTTGAAGCAACAAGAGCGAGCCGTTTAGGTCTTGGCTGTGTTGCGGGTTCTGGCTGGGGTTGGGCTGTCACGTTGTAGCGCCTTTCTCGATCCAGAAGGTTTGGGTATCACCCTGGTCGTTCACCTGTAGAAGGCGGTCGCCACGTTGGCGAGTTAATGCGGGGACGTCAGCGAGTGACCCTGGGTCTGTGCAGATCAACTCAAGAATCTGACCCGGTTCGATATCTTTCAAGGCGATAGCAGCCTGGTATACGGGCATGGGGCATAGAAGGCCCGATGTGTCCAGTGTTGATGTTGGTGTTAGCTGGGTTGTGTTACTGGCGGTCATTTGGTGTTCTCCTTGAGTTGTGGCTTGGTTCTATTGGTTAAGTGATTCTGGGGAGGGAGCATCTCTGCAACACTTATCGCTGGATCCTTCTGGAAGTCGTGCAAAAGTGAGGGAAAATGAAAAAACCCGCTCCAGCGGGTCGCCGGGCGGGTGATAGGAGGATGCAGTAATCAGATGATGCTTGCTAGGACCCTTTACGCGCGACGATGCGATAGCAACAACTACACATCTTGGCGCTCGGGTGGAGAGTCATCCAAGAATTCTATCACAGAATCAGCAAACAGGAAGAGTCTCGTCGGGCCAGTCGGGAGGCCTGACACGAGCCCGGGACCCTTAACGGTAGAGCTCGCCTTCGACGCAAGAAGGGCCTGGGGTTCTGCTCAGACAGGGGAGTGGAGACGAGTGCGGGATAACGGCTAGTGCCAAAAATACCTACGACCGCAGCCAAAAACTGTTCAAACCGGAGCTCCTCCGTCAGCAAGGCGGCCATTGGATGCCTATACCGAAGGTCCCACAGGCATCTCGCCCGTGGGACCTTTTCGTTAGGTGTGCCCCGGCGGG
>CAXMSI010000012.1:0-16576 GCA_964196085.1 uncultured Acidimicrobiia bacterium
TTCCAACACCTAGAGCGCCACTATTTTGAACCCGGCCTCGACGGGTTTGACGTTTGGGACGCTTTTGGGGGCCGGGTTGGGGCCGCAATCTGCAACGACCGGCGGTGGCCTGAGACATATCGGGTTATGGGACTCAAGGGGGCTGAGCTCATTGTGATCGGATATAACACCCCGTTGCACTACAGCCCTGATCCGCAGCAAAACGCTCTCGCCGGATTCCACAATGATCTCGTGATGCAGTCGGGTGCTTACCAAAACGGTGCCTACGTGGTTGGAGTGGCAAAGGGTGGGATCGAAGAGGGAGTTGATTCCCTTGCCCAATCGGCTATCTACGCCCCCTCGGGGCAAGTGGTTGCACGTTGTATCACAACAGGAGATGAAGTAGCGGTTGCCAGCATCGACCTGGACTTTTGCAACTTTTACAAGGGAACCTTGTTCGATTTTGGCCGCTATCGGCTACCCGAGCACTACTCGAATATCACTGAACTCAAGGAAGACCGATGATCACGTCCTTTGATCTCAACGGAGCCGAGGTCGAGGTAGGGGAGGAACACCCTCACTTGCTTGCGGCGCTTCGGAACGGGCTTGGCGTAACCTCTCCAAAGGATGGCTGTTCGCCATCAGGTCAGTGTGGAGCTTGCACGGTTCTGGTCAACGGACGCGCAACTGCGAGCTGTCTCGTGTCTCTCGAAAAAGCCGCTGGCAAGGAGATTGTCACCCTCGAGGGATTCAGTGACGCCGAACGCACCAGGTACGCTGATGCCTTCGCTGCAACTGGGGCGCTGCAGTGCGGGTTTTGTACTCCTGGAATTGTGGTTCGAGCCAAGGCTCTGATTGATCAGAAGGGACCCGGTCTAACAAAGGCAACCATCGAGGGCCGCCTCGGGGCCCATCTCTGCCGTTGCACTGGATACACCAAAATTATCGAAGCCGTTGAGCTTCTGGCCTCAGGGGCAGACATTCCCTTCAAACGCCGATCTGGAAGGATCGGGGGAGACGGGATCAAATACGAAGCAAGAGCCCTGACTCTGGGCGATAGAGGTTTCGTTGATGACATCCAGATCGATGGGATGCTCCACGCTGCGCTTCACTTCACCGATCACGCCCGGGCTGACATTGTCGCAATCAACACCTCCAAAGCCAACGCTGCGGATGGTGTCGTGGGCGTGTACACGGCTGCCGATATCCCGGGTGACCTGCGAGTAGGCATCATCCATAAAGACTGGCCTGTCATGATCCCTGAGGGCGGTCGTACGTCTTATCGTGGAGACGTCCTCGCTGTGATCGTGGCAACTGATATCGAAAAGGCCAAGGCAGCAAGAGATCTCATCGAGGTCACGTACGACGCCCAAGTCCCGTTCACGGACCCGACAGTTGCGCTGAACTCGAACGAAGATGCTGTCTGGGGGCTCGACGGCAATGTGCTTTCCACCTCCAAGTATGCGCGAGGCGATGTTGACACAGCCCTGAGTTCGGCTGCCCACGTAGTTCATGAGGTCTTCACCACTCAAAGAGTCGAACACGCCTTCCTCGAGCCTGAGTCAACAGTCGCTGTGCCCGACAATAGCGGGGGCCTTCATGTCTACTCAGGGGGCCAGGGCGTTTGGGATGATCGCGATCAAATTGCGGCGATTCTTAGCCTTCCGACAGACAAAGTCACCGTTGAGCTGGTATCCAATGGGGGAGCGTTTGGTGGCAAGGAAGATCTTTCTAATCAGGGGCACACTGCCCTCGCGGCGTTCTTGACTGGGAGAGCCGTGAAATGCACACTGAGCCGTACCGAGTCATTCCTGATGCACGCGAAACGCCATCCAATCACGACCGAGATGTGGATGGGTTGCGACTCCGAAGGCCGTGTTACAGCGGTCAAAGCAAGGTTGCTTGGAGATTCGGGTCCCTACGCGTCTGTCGGCATGAAGGTACTTGAACGGGCAGCTGGACATATCTGCGGGCCGTACTCGGTTGAGAATGTCGACGTTGAGGCAGTTGCCGTACGTACCAACAACCCCGTGTGTGGAGCGTTCCGGGGGTTCGGCGCCAACCAAGCCCAATTCGCCACCGAAGGCTCAATCGACCGACTCGCGCAACAAGTAGGCATGTCGTCGATCGATATCCGGCTCAAGAACATTGCAACGCCAGGATCAGTCTGGGGTCCTGGCCAGATCATGGATGACGGCGTCCGAGGCATACGTGAGTGCATCGAGGCGGTCCGGCCACACTATGAGGCCGCTATAGCTGCAGGTAAGGCTGTTGGGATTGGTGCGGCAATCAAGAACTCGGGGCTCGGGAATGGCTTCAAAGAGGTTGCCAAGGCTGTAGTCCGGTTTAACGATGGTGGCATGATCGAGGTCCGCCATGCTTGGACTGAGATGGGTCAAGGAGTTCATACCGTTGCCCTGCAGGTGGCTGCTGAGTTGCTCGAGGTCGACCCCGACACAATCACTGTGTTGGTCGACACTTCCCGCGATCTATCTGCTGGACAGACCACAGGATCCCGAGGAACGTTGATGACTGCAGGATCGGTTGAAGATGCATGCAACAAGGCGATTGCCAACGGTCGGCAAGTCGGAGTCGACTACTACGGCAGCTACACCGTTGACTGGACGAACTCGCTCGAGGAGGGCGTCGAAGAGCCGATCATCCACTCTGCGTTTGGTTATGCATGCCAGGTAGTGATTGCTGACAAGAAAACCGGTACGATCGAAAGGGTGGTCGCTGCTCACGATGTTGGGCGGGCGATCAACCCGAACCTCGCTGTTGGCCAGGTCGAAGGCTCCATCCACATGGGCCTTGGATACGCCTTGTCCGAGGAGTTCCCCACTGACGAGGAGGGGATGCCGACCAAGTCGACGCTACGCCAACTCAGTATCATCCGACCGAAGGATATGCCCGAGGTCGAAGTGATTCTTGTAGAGGTTCCACAACCTCGTTCTCCGTTTGGGGTCAAGGGCGTCGGAGAGATTGGGCTTGTACCAACTGCGGGTGCCGTTGCGGCTGCTTATCACGCAATTGATGGCACGTGGAGGACGCGACTCCCGATGAACGTCCACCAGCCGCTCGAGATCAGCAACGCGTGAGCGCAACCACTCCAGGTCTCGTCTGCGCTCATACCCATCTGTATTCGGCGCTTGCCCGGGGCATGCCCGCCCCACCCAAGACTCCTACCAACTTCCAGGGAATCCTCGATCAGGTCTGGTGGCGTCTTGATCTCGCATTGGATATGGAGATGGTGAAATGGTCGGCGATGCTTGGAGCCGTAGAGGCTTTGGAACGAGGAACAACTGCCATTATTGATCATCATGCCTCACCCAATGCGGTCGAAGGCTCCCTCTCGGTGGTCGCCGTATCATTAAAAAAGGTGGGACTTCGAGTTGCCTGTGCATACGAAGTCTCTGACCGAAATGGTCCCGACGGTGCAGCCCGCGGTCTTGAAGAGAACCGTCGGTTTCTGGCGGAAGGGGGCAGAGGATGGGTTGGTGCTCACGCTTGCTTTACCTTGTCTGACGACACTTTGGATAAAGTGATTGGCCTTGGCAAAGACACCGGAGCCGGCGTCCACATTCATGTCCATGAAGGGCCAGAAGACGCAGCGGCCGGTGCTCGTTTGAAGGGTCGCACCGACGATAACTGGCTCTTAGCGCACTGCGTGCATCTCCAAGAAGAGCTGGCGGGCACCATTCTTCACAGCCCAGAATCCAATATGAATAACGCCGTCGGCTATGCGAACCCAGCGAGGTTCTCCAACCCTGTGGCATTGGGTACCGATGGCATTGGCGGGGACATGCTGGGCTCATTTAGGGCCGCCTATCTTCGTCAAAGGGAGTCGGATGTCACCGCTACCCCCGACACAGCATGGTTGTGGTTGCAGACGGGCTGGGATCTGGTTCCTGAGGCCAAGTCCGATGTGGTTACCTGGTCCTATGATCCGATGGAGCCCTGGCATCTGGCGTTCACCCCCGGGGTGTCGCCAGAGAAGGTCATTGTTGATGATCGGGTGGTGTTTGAGCACGGTGAAACCACGCTTGTTGATTCAAAAGAGATTCGCGCCAAAGCCGCCGAGCAGGCAGTCCGCCTTCACAAGAGGTTGTAGATCATGAAACAACCAGCTTTAACACCCATGAGCCTGAGCGCCATCCTCGGACGGATTGCTCACGAGTGGGAGACGAGAGGTCGGATATTTGATCTTATCTCGGCTCGTATCTGGCGGCCCGACCCCAGCGTTGATCTCAGTATCGAGTTCCTGGGCCGGCCTGCTGCTTCACCAATTGGACCCGCTGCGGGACCGCATACCCAGATGGCCCAGAACATTGTCTTAGCTTGGCTCGGTGGTGCGAGGGTGTTCGAGTTGAAGACGGTCCAGATCATCGACGACCTTGAGATCGGGCGCCCATGTATCGACATGGAGACCATTGGCTACAACATTGAGTGGAGCCAGGAATTGACGGTCGCTGAGTCGATCGACGAGTACGTCAAGGCATGGATGATTATCGAGATTCTCAAACGGTGGGAGCCGCTGAAGGGCCATCTGGGTCCAGACAGTGGCGACTGTGTATTCGACATGTCGGTCGGATATGACTTGGCAGGGATCAAGTCGCCCAAGATCCGCAACTTCATTGAGACCATGAAAGACGCTAGCCCGCGAATAGAGGCACTTCGTAAAGAGATTCCGGCCCCATTCGAGGAGTTCCAGGACTTTGAATTCCCGACCCACATTGCTGACACACTGACTTTATCGACGTTCCATGGCTGCCCTCCGGACGAAATTGACGGGATTGTCCGCCACCTCATGGATGACCACAAACTTGATGTGATCGTCAAGCTAAACCCGACACTGCTGGGTTTTTCGGGAGTTCATGAGATCCTGCACTCCGTGCTTGGATACGATGACGTGAGCATTTCTCAAGGGGCCTTTGACGGGGACCTTCAGTTCGGACGGGCAATCCTGCTCATAACGGAATTGCGCCAGCACGCTGTGGCTGAAGGACGCCGGTTTGGCATCAAACTGACCAACACGTTGGTTGTTGACAACCAGAAGGGTTGGATGCCAGATGACCCGATGTATCTGTCAGGCCCGCCGCTCCATGTCATTGCCTCGTCCGTGCTCGACCGCCTGATTGAGGCCCTACCTGGCGTGTTCGATCTCCCTGGTCAAAACGGGTCCTCTCCTGTCACCTTCTCCGCTGGGGTCACCAAGGCGAACCTCGCTGATACGCTTGCTATGGGAGTTGCCCCGGCCACCATGTCGACCGACCTGCTCAAGAGCGGTGGTTACGGACGGCTCAAGCCCATGCTCAAAGCTCTGGCCACCGAGGTCAAGGACTCTGGTGTTAGTTCGCTTGCAGAGTGGAGACAGATCAAGAACGTCGTAGCGGTTGAGGACGGCCATCGAGACTGGGTCGCCAGCCACGTGCATGAAATCACCACGACTGGAACGGCTCTCTACGACAAAGCGGGCAACTCGAAGAAGCCTCGGCAAGTCGATGCCGAGTTGGAGATGTGGGGGTGTACAGCGTGCAACCTATGCGTGACAGTATGTCCAAACGGGGCATTCATGAAAGTGCGCACTCCCGAGGAGTTGAAGGCAACAGCAGGAGGGCGGTGGCAGTATCTGGTAATGGCTGAACTCTGCAACGAGTGCGGCAACTGCATGGTGTTCTGCCCAGAAGATGGTGATCCTGCCCAGATCAAGCCCAAGCTCTACACTACTGAATCCCGCTTTGAGAGTGTCCAGGGACAGGCGTTCCAGCTTGGGGCCGATGGGGATCTGTTGGTGGCTGCGGCCGCTGCTGGATGGGACGCGGAGCTAAGAACACTCAGTGCAGTCATTGCCGGAGATCAAGGAGTCGCCATTCGTGCAACCGACATCTAAACCAGAAGTCTTTTTCAACGAAGTCGGCTTGGTCGAGCCGGTTCCAGTCGGTGCTTTCAAGCCTATTGATTTCCACGAGCGACTCCCCGGCTACAAACCAACCGAGCTGATCAGTGTGCCGAACTTGGCGACCCGACTGGGGATAAAAGCAGTCCTCGTCAAGAACGAGTCCGAGAGGCTTGGCCTCCCGGCGTTCAAGATGCTGGGTGCGTCCTGGGCCTCGTATCGAGCAATCATTGAGCACACCGGAATTGACCCTGAAGGGTGGGGAGAGTTGGGGGAGTTGGTTGCGCTTATTGAACCGCATCTCCCGCTGAGGTTGGCTACTGCGACCGATGGCAACCACGGGAGGGCCGTAGCCAGAATCGCCGGAATGCTGGGACTCTCTGCCTCAATTTGGGTTCCTCACGATATGGTTGCAGCTCGGATTGAAGCCATCGAGTCAGAGGGCGCTGAGGTCACGGTAGATCCTGGCACGTATGACGACGCCGTGGCCGCTGCAGCGCGGGACGCAGATAGTCGGACCCTTGTTATCTCTGACACATCGTGGCCAGGATATGAGGTCGTCCCCCAGTGGGTTATTGACGGATACACCACAATGATGACCGAAATCGAGGAACAGCTCGAGGAATCGGGCCTACCGTACCCGACGGTCGTTCCGGCTCCGATGGGTGTTGGGGCGTTAGCAGCGGCTGTTATCTCTCACTTCGGCATCGTCCAATCGCGCCCAATCGTCATAGGCGGTGAGCCAACCAATGCCGCCTGCGTGATGGCCGCACTTCGAGCCAACGAGATTGTCACTCTCCCTGGTCCGCACCCAACCATTATGGCGGGTTTGAGTTGTGGAACGGCCTCGCCAATCGCCTTCCCAATCGTTAAGGCCGGTATGACCGCGGTGGTTTCCTTTGAAGATGAATGGGCCCGGGAGGCCATGCGCCTGCTGGCCGACGAAGGAATTGTGGCCGGTGAAACTGGAGCGGCTTCGCTTGCAACCCTCCTAGCGATTGTGGACGCGGTTCCGGAAGTTTCAGGCCGATTGCATTTGGGCCCCGATGACGTTGCGCTGTTGATTGTTACCGAAGGAGCCACCGATCCAGCCAACTATGAACGAGTCGTTGGAAGGTCTGCTTCAGCGGTTGCAGGGCCTGACACTCGCAAGGAGCAAACGACGTAACCCCACCCGACCGGTTTCCAATCTTGGGTGCTATCTGAGTCCGGGCATGGCCCGATAGGGGTTACAGGAGGAGCACGGCCGGGTCGGCAACGGCTTGAGCCAAGAACGTTAGGAATTCCGATGCCTCTGCTCCGTCGCACACCCGATGATCGAAGGACAGCGAGAGGTTGACAGTTGGTCGTATGACAACCTGTCCGTCCTCAACAACGGCCTTGTCTGTGATCGCGCCAATACCCAAAATACCGGTATTTGGATGATTCATCAGTGGGATCCCACCGTCCATGCCGAGGGAGCCGTAGTTGCTGATGGTGAATGTCGACCCGACAAGCTCGTTGGGCTTGATGGAGCCGTCTCGGGCCGAGTTGGTGAGCCGGCGTAGTTCGGCTGCGATCTCGACTATTGACATATTGTGGGCATCTCTGGCTGTCGGGACAAGGAGGCCCCGATCGGTGGACGCAGCGAACGCTAAGTGGACGTCGCTGAAGGTGTGAATCTCGCCTTCGCGGTAGTGCGCGTTGAGAACCGGTACATGGTTGAGTGCCTTGACAGTAAGGAACATCACGATAGCCATTGGGGTGATACCTGCGTCGGGGTGCGACTTCTTGAGGGAGGCGCGCAAACGCATGAGGCCTGTAGCGTCGGCATCAAGCCATGCAGATGCGGTGGGAATAGCGTGAGCCATCTCCATCTTCTGTGCAATGGTGCGGCGAATGCCAGTGACCGGAATGACTGAAGTGTTTGCAGCCGGCACGGGGACAGGTGTCGCAACAGCTGTGGAAACGGGTGCAGGAATCGTCGCAGGCTTGGTCTGAGTAGCTTCTTCGACATCAGCCCGAGTAACAATGCCCCCAACACCGGTTCCTGCCACGGAACCGAGATGGATGCCGAGTGACTTGGCGAGCTTCCTAACCGGAGGCTTGGCAAGAGGCCGAGAAGGCAACTCGTCGGGTACATCGACAAGACTCGTGGCGGCTGGGCGCCGCCTTCTGCCTCGATGATCCGAGCTCGGGCCGTAGCCGACCAAGTTGGCAGTTTTCTTCTCAGGATCTGCAGCGTGTGCTTCGGTGTTGAAAGTGATGAGTGGCTTGCCCACTTCCATCACTGCTCCAACTGGGCCGTGCAGCTCAGCTACAACTCCAGCCGTTGGAGATGGGATTACCACAACAGCCTTGGCCGTCTCCACTTCCACAATGTCTTGGTCGATGGTGACCGTATCGCCAACTTGTACCAGCCACTCGAGGATCTGTGCCTCGGTTGTGCCTTCCGCCAGGTCGGGGAGGTCAAATACAAAAACCACTAGAACTCCAGTGCCCGTTCAACGGCGTTGAGAATGGTGTCTGGGCTAGGCAGGAACTCCTCTTCCAGTAGCGCTGGAGGATAGGGCGTATCCCAACCTGTGACACGCTGGACGGGCGCTTCGAGAGAGTAGAACGCCCCTTCTTGGATGCGGGCGGCAATTTCAGCACCCGGCCCGAGTGTCATGGGAGCCTCGTGAACAACAACAGCCCGGCCGGTCTTCTTGACAGAAGCAATCACCGTGTCGTAGTCGATAGGGTTGAGACTGCGCAGGTCAACAACCTCAAGGCTCCAACCTTCCTCTTTGGCTAGTTCGGCTGCTTCGAGGGCTGTTGGAATCATTGGTCCATAAGCCACGATCGTCGCAGTGTCACCAGTAGTTCGGACAACGGCTGTTCCGACTGGCTCTGTTCTGATCGGAAGCGTTCCGTCCGCCTTCTCGTAGTAGCGTCGCTTGGGTTCAAAAAACACAACCGGGTCGGGATCGGCAATGGCGTCTCGCAGCATCGAGTAGGCGTCTTGAGGGGTGCCAGGGGTATACACCTTGAGTCCGGCCGTGTGCATGAAATACGACTCAGGGCTTTCGGAGTGGTGCTCGACGGCTCCGATGCCACCTCCGTAAGGGATCCGGATCACCATTGGCAGCTGGAGTGAGCCCATGGTGCGGTTCCGCATTTTGGCGACGTGGCATACGAGCTGCTCGAAAGCAGGATACAGAAAGCCGTCGAACTGAATCTCTACAACTGGCCGCATGCCGTACATGGCCATGCCGATGGCGGTTCCAACAATGCCTGATTCGGCTAGAGGTGTGTCGAAGATGCGCTTTTCCCCGAACTTCCGTTGAAGGTCCACGGTGATACGAAAAACCCCGCCCAAGGTGGCGACATCTTCGCCCAGAACGACTACTTGGTCGTCGTCAGCCATTGCATCGTGGAGCGCAGCGTTGAGTGCCTCAGCCATGGTGTAGCTCATAAGCCTGCCTCCTGGATCTCATTGAGCACTGCATCGCGTTGGAGAGCAAGGTGTGGTGGGATGTTCTCGTACACGTGGTTAAAGCCCTCAGCGACTGGTGGTGGTTGAGCGGTGGTTACCTGAGATCTGATCGAAAGAGACTCCTCGTTTGCTTCAGAAGCGATGGTCTCGATTATCTCGTCATTGAGGTCGCCGGTCGATCGCAGCAGCTTCTCGAATCTCAGGATGGGGTCCTTGGCTGCCCACTCCTCGGCGTCGTCGGTGTCGCGGTAGCGAGTGTCGTCGTCAGCTGTGGTGTGAGGTTGCATCCGGTAGGTGTGTGCCTCAATGAGTGCGGGGCGACCCGTAGCGCGAGCCTCGGTCACTGCAGTGCGAGTGGTGTGATAGCTGGCCAGCACATCGTTGCCATCTACCTGATAGCCCTGAATTCCGTACCCGATAGCTTTGTGGGCTAGAGACGGGGCTCTGGTTTGCATCCGAGTTGGGGTGCTGATGGCGAAACCATTGTTCTGGACGAAGAACACCACGGGGGCATCAAGCACCGAGGCAAAGTTGAGTGCTTCGTGGAAGTCGCCTTCACTGGTTGCCCCATCGCCAACGAATCCGAAGGCTACAAGATCGTCGCCGGCAAGTTTCGCAGCGTGGGCGTACCCAACTGCGTGGAGTAGATGGGTAGCGATAGGGATGGAGTGAGGAGCAAAGCGATATTCCTTCGGGTCGAACAGCCCGAACCATTCGCCCTTGTACTGGCGGAGTAATGCGTCGAAAGGCACGCCTTTGTGAATGGCGATGGCATGTTCTCGATAGGTTGAGAATGACCAGTCACGGTCTTCCATGGCGAACGCGCAGCCCACCTGTCCGCCCTCTTGGCCGCGAGAACTCGCCCAGACTCCCAACTGGCCCTGCCGCTGCAGCGAGATTGCCAGCGTGTCGAGTGTGCGTGTCCGAACCATTGTCCGGTACATGTTCACCAGCTGCTCGGAGCTCAGCCCGAGGTTTGGGGTGTTCTCCGCAAGAGTGCCGTCGGGTCGAAGGAATTGCAGCGGACTCTCAGATGGCAGAAGGGAGATACTCAAGATGCGATCCTTAGATATGCGTTGGCACAACAATAGAGACTCGAGAGCTTGCTTCGATTGTGTTGCGGTCTACAAAATCGGGCCACGGTGCAACTCAGTTGCGTCCTTCTCCAGAATGCAGGCGAATCTTGCTAATATCAGCGTATGGGAGAAACACTAGATCACATCGACCAACACATTCTTAAGATCCTGCAGGTTGATAGCCGATTGCAGAACCAGGAACTTGCGGACCAAATCGGACTTTCTCCTTCAGCCTGTCTTCGACGGGTCCGTCGGTTGGAATCGTCAGGGCTGGTGATGGGCTACGTAGCCCTGGTCGATCCAGAAATGGTCGGGCGCGGCCTCGATGTGTTCGTTCGTGTCCGTCTCGAGCGGCAAACCATTGCGGTCGTAGAAGCGTTTGAGGCAGCGGTTGCGGCACTGCCAGAAGTGCAGGCCTGCTACCGAATGGTTGGCGAGATCGACTTCCTCCTGCACGCGGCCATGGCTGACTTGCAGGCGTGGGATGATTTTTATATGGAGCATCTAGGGCCCCTCGAAGGGGTAGCTGGGATCACATCAATGATCTCCATGCGGCGGGTGAAGTACACAACAGCGCTGCCTGTGTGAGGAGTCCTAAGTCCGGTTGTCTTGAGGCTTAGCGATGTCCCTGACCCCGAGTCCAATCATGTAGAAGGCTGCTGAGAACAAGGTGATGGCCCCTGCCGCTGAAACTAGTGCTTCCCAGGGTATCCCAGCTCGGTTCGCTGGTGGTAGTGCCAGAGCAAAGAAGATGATTGTCCCCCAGTTGAGTCTGGTGTCGGAGAAGCCGAGGAATGAGACGAAGCCATCTGCAACGATCGCGCCGCTCACACCTAGGAGCAAGTACAGAGCCGCAATCGGAACGAGGTGGGGGAGGAGGTGATTCTTGATGATCTGGAACCGGTTTGCACCGGCGACGGTGGCAGCATCAATGAATGGGCGCGTCAGGACCGAAAGTGCCTGAGACCGCATCACGACCGCCGCGGCGCCTGCCCCCATGACAACTCCGTAAATCAGGCCAAATACCACCGGACCCAAACTCGCCTTAAAAGGGCCGGCCCCCAAAATCACCATGAGTAATGGTGCGGGAAGAACCAGAAGGGCATCGGAGACGTTTGAAAGGACTGTATCTACCCACCTACGAAACGTCGCTGCCATTGTGGCCACGATCAGTCCGACGATCGCGGTAGAAGCACCTGCAGAAAGGCCAACTATGAAACTCGGCTTGGCCGCGGCTAGAACCATTGAAAGCACGTCGCGCCCTAGATTGTCAACCCCCAAAGGGTGCCGAAGCGTGAATGGAGGAGGAAAGGTGACGTCGACATGGGTATCGCCAACCTCGTAGAAGGGGTTGTAGAGCCGAGATGTCATAAGGTCGATCTCAGTTGCCGGGTCGGTAATGGACTCGACAATGATGAGCTCGGTCTCGATGTCATCGTGACCATGCGTTGGGTGGTATGTCGCTCTGTCCCAAACCGTAGCCATAAGAATTGGATGGGCCAGGGCAGCCATGCCAAACAGCACAACCATGATGACGCCTGCAACAGCGAGCTTGTTCTTCATGAAGCGGGCCAGAGAGACCCAGAAAAAGCTGCGGCGTTTCATAGCTGCACCAATGTCTCGTCGCCATAAGCAACGCGCGGGTCGAGGTACATGTGGAGTAAATCGATCACGATTCGCGCCCCAATGGATATCAGTCCAATGACAAGCAGGCCACCAATCACCAGTGAATAGTCTCGAGCAGTGAGAGCGTTGAACAATACGGTGGACAGGCCTGGGAACCGAAGGCTGGCGGCGTATCCCACCGGGACAGTGAACGCGAACTCAACAATAACGAGGCCGGTGAGTACGAAAGGAAGCGAGGTGACGAATTTTGAGAGGGCTGGAAGCAAAGCCACCCGCGCTGCGTGGCGGTCTCTAACAGCGCGCTCTGGCAACCCTTTCGCCCTGGCTGTCTGAATGAACTGTTCTCCAGCAGCGCCATCCATGGCCGCCTCCACGACCAGCGCAATCTCACCAAACGCGAGGATCGTGACAGCGACTAGGGGTAGCGACAGTAGAAACAGCAGATCAAGGGCGCGGCTCTGCTGATCGAGTTGGCGCCAAACCCACAGATTCAGTACGAGGAACAGAACCAGTTGGAGCAATCCGGGGATGCGTCGTCTTGCGAGGCGCAGCACCACTTTCTGCAGGGCGACAACGGCGATGGCAACGACGATAAACGTAGCAATCATGATCCATAGAGTTCCGACCTGACCAGCAGGTGAGGATATAAGGTTCCGACCGAAACTGACGTTGAAATTGCCGGCCCCCTCAATGCGTTGCGAAGCTCCCCAGAGCTTGGGACCCAATGCGTTCGATACGACGTACGCCAGGAAGAACGTGAGAAATGGAGGGAACATTGAGTGGGCGGTTACTGCTGCAAACCTGATGAAGTGCTTGAGAATGGGCCGCTTTGTCCAGCCCGTGACCCTACCCAGCCAGTGCCCCACTACGAATGCGATGCCAACTGAGAATACGAAAATCAGCAGTGTGTATGGGAGGAGCTGTTTCATGATCTCAGAGATTGGCTGTCCGAAGCCGGACGTACCAAGATTCCCTGTCACGAACGCCTGCATGAAGGTGAGGTACTGAGCCCAGAGTGGCTGGTTGAGTCCAAAACGTTCCTGAAGCACCGCTCGCTGTGCTCCAAGGCCTGGCATGAAGTTGTTGGTGATATCTCCGGGAATCATGATATTGGCTAGGAAGAAGATCATGCTGGTGAACACCAAGAGGGTGATTACCGAAGAGATGATTCGTTTGAGTAGGAACCTTTGCACCTGTTGAGGTTACCTGTGTCTTAGGATGATCGCGTGAGAGACGTATGAGCGTTTTAAAGGGATACCGTGTGCTCGACTTCGGGCGATATATTGCCGGACCGTACTGTGCTGCCTTGCTAGGTGACATGGGTGCCGACGTCATCCGGATAGAAAAGGTGTCTGGCGGCGAAGATCGGTGGTTGTCGCCCATCGCTCCAGATGGCACGGGTGCCGGGCACATGAACCTCAGTCGTAATAAGCGAGGCATGACACTCAACCCGCGAAAACCCCAGGGCCAAGAGGTGCTCCGCCGGCTCGTTTCAACTGCCGATATCGTGGTCGCGAATCTCCCTCGGAAGGGCCTGGCCGCTATGGGTATTGACTTTCAGGCCCTGCGGTCAATCAAGAAGGACATCATCTTGACTACCGCCGACGGTTACGGCGACGCGGGGCCGAATGCTGACCAGCTCGGTTTCGACGGAGTTGGCCAAGCAATGGCCGGGGCGGCAACCCTCACCGGGCCAGAAGGTCGGCCCACTCGGGCCTATGTGACATACGTTGACTTCGGCACAGCGACTCTCGGAGCTTTCGCCACTATGGCAGCCGTTCTTCATAAGGAGCGCACCGGAGAAGGTCAACACGTCAAGGCCAATCTCCTGCACACTGCGGTTTCGTTCAACTCGCCAGTGCTCACGGAGCAAGCCGTCGCGCAGCGAGATCGAACTTCAACTCACAATCAAGGCCAGACTTCGGGGCCCACTGACATTATTGAAACGACAACCGGCTGGATCATCGTGCAAGTGGTCGGAACGCCACTGTTCCATCGATTGGCGGAGGTCATCAATGAGCCTGGCTGGGTTACAGACGAACGCTTCTTGACTGACGATCTCCGGGGTCGGAACCACGAGCTGCTTGCCCCAACGCTTGCGGGTTGGGCAAGCACCATGACTTCTGAAGAGGCGTTATCGGCACTAGCTGCCGGAGGCGTCCCGGCAGCGCCAGTGCTACGTGCTGCTGGAACGCTGGTTGATCCCCACATTGTGGCAACCAACATGCTGTCACCAATGACCTACCCCGGCGTTGTAGGAACCGTGCCGGTAGTTCGAGCACCGTTCACCATGTCTTCGGCCGAAGTTGGGGACGTTCGTCGGGCCCCCACCCTCGGGGAACACACTCACGAGCTGTTAATCGAGCTGGGTTACTCAGAAGCAGACATCGCCGAACTGAGATCAGACCGGGTCGTTTAGGCAACTAGTGCTTGAATCAGTGCGCTGACCGCTTTGTTGGCAAGAACCCGCATCTCGGCATCTGTTCTGTCTTGGATGGGGTGAGGAACCCAAACAGTTGCAGGCGTCGTCCCCAAAGCCTCGGCCTGGGCATGTCGTGCCGAGACAAACTGGTCTGAGGCTACGAAGACAACTGGAATGTTTCGTTCCTCTAGGTTGGCCGAATCGTGCACACTGCACGACACACATGATCCTCAGTCGGCCAGGGCTTCGATGACGGCTCCACACTCTTCGGCGATTCTGGCCCGTAGGTCGGCGGGAGCAGGCTTGGCGAAGGTGGGCTTCATATAGCGCTTAACTACGGCTCCGCGTTCGGTCAACTGTCGAGCTACCTCGTCGAGGAAGACGTCCCCTCGAGGTTTTGAGATGTCGAGAAGTCCGATTACCGCACCCGGCAATGCCGCGAGGCGAGGTGCCGGCGGCCGTGAGGAGCCTGCGATTTCTGCGGTCGGATCGAGTAGGTGCATCTAATGACTCTAGGCCGACGCGGGGTCAGAGGAGTGCAGAGCGACAACGTCGTCGACGATTGCCGTGACGTCATTGGTCCACATTGATGGAATGAGGTGATGCCTAATGACCGAGGCCCAGCGGCGTTCGGTGTTACTGACTGGCACTGTCACGCAATCACTCGGGTGACCATGTCTGAGCCCTTTTCCCCGCCCACCCAACCGGCGAAGATTCCTGACCACAGCCCTGCGCCAGAGCCAACATGGGTGATCCACAACCCGTTTGGTCGGAACTTGGGTATGTTCATGGGCGCCATAGCCTCGGGGACGCCCTCATCGATCCCACCGGCTCCTCTGACCATCTCTGATCCTGGCCGAGTTGTGAGGGCCAGTAGTTCGCTGCGTAGTCTGGTCTTGTCCCATCCAGCTGCAGAGAAGACTCGCGCATGTTCTGGGCCTACGGCAATCATGGCATCGAAGGCCAAGGCGAGTTTTGGATGCCAGATCTGCTGAAGGCCGGTTGCTAAGGAACGGGCCAGCGACTCAGGGTTCCGCGAGATCTGGTCAGCGACACCAGATGGCCCCGAACAGGCGAAGGCAGTCACAGTCGAAGTATCAGCAGCAAAGCCTCGCTCGGTGGCGAGTGAGCTCCACGGAGAGTCGTGTTCTCGCTCGGCAAAGCACAGCGTCCACTTGGCAGGGTGCCCCTGTGTTGAACGGTCGACTCCGCCAGGAATCGACCCTCCGATGTTCTGAATCACAAGGTTCACGGCCCGGCCAATGGTTGCATTAGCCCGATTGCCCGGCCCGAAAGCGTTGAACTCACCATTCATGCCGATTTTGTTGCCGATTGGGCCGTTCACCACGAGCATCGTGCCTGAGTACCAGGTCGTGGCTGCCAGTCCATGAATGTTGTACTCGTCACTTGCTACCGCCTCAACCGCTGCAAGAACGACCGGAAGATACTCAGGTTTGCAACCAGCCAGAACTGCGTTGACGGCGACCTTTTCCACAGATGCTGGTGCCATGTTGGGACCAATCACAGCAACGATATCGGCTCGGTGTCGCTTGGTGTGAGCAAGCATCGCCGTGACCCTTTGCGGGGTAGGCGCTACCAATGGAAGCCCATCGGACCAACCTCGAGCAAACATTGCCTCATGTTCGTCTTCTTCAGAGCCGAGCTCGATGGAGCGTGAGGACAAAGCTTCGTCGCCCTTGTCCGCTGCTAGTAATCGGGCATGGGTGGCCGGGTCTTGGGTCATCGACCCACAGCCTGGTCGGTGCTCGGGTAGCGAGGCGCCTAGGTTGCGAATCACGGTAATTTCTCGCCATGCTTCTCTCTGCCAGCCAACAGTAAGCAGCGAGGCATGGCCGTCTTCTACTCGGTAGAGGCTCGGGGTAACTTCATTGGCTAGGGCCCACGAGAGCGACAAGGACGTGTCGTCGAGTGGGGCAAACTGATCGGGCCAGTTGGGGTTGTCCTGGGTTGCCACAGTGAGGCCGAGAGCGTCAGCAATCTCGCGCAGGGCAGGGAGTACGGTGTGGCACGTCTCACAGTCGTCTTTGACAATGACCAGAAGGCCGTCGGAGAGATCAGCGGTATCCATCATCCAGACCTTACTTCATGGCAAGATGCTT
>CAXMSI010000013.1:0-4058 GCA_964196085.1 uncultured Acidimicrobiia bacterium
AGTACCGCACGCATTCTGCATACGTCTACCCGAGCCAACACAAGGATTACGCCTCAAACTTCCTAAACATGGCGTTCGGGTCACCAGACACTGACTATCACGTGCCCGAGTCGGTTGCTCGGGTCATAAACATGTTGCTCGTGCTACATGCTGATCACGAGCAAAACTGCTCGGCTGCCACAGTGCGCATTGTTGGTTCATCCCACGCGAACATCTTCTCTTCGATAGCCGCCGGTATCCACGCTCTTGGCGGGCCCCTCCATGGTGGAGCAAACCAAGCTGTTCTCCAGATGCTTCAGATGATGGTTGACGACGGTGGTGGCCTCCAAAAGTGGATCGACAAAGCAAAAGACAAGAGCGACCCGTTCCTCCTGATGGGATTTGGGCACCGTGTCTATCGCAACTTCGACCCACGTTCACGGATCCTCAAGACAGCGATTACTCAGGTTCTCGAAGACCTCGGTGTCGATGATCCACTGCTCCAGATGGCGCTCGAGCTTGAAGAGGTTGCGCTCAACGACGAGTACTTCGTTTCTCGGAAGCTGTTCCCCAACGTCGACTTCTATTCAGGCATCATCTACCGCGCTATTGGCTTTCCCGAGGATATGTTCACGGTGCTGTTCGCTCTGGGTCGACTCCCGGGTTGGATTGCCCAATGGCGAGAAATGCACGCTGATCCAAGCACCAGAATTGGGCGGCCTCGACAGGTCTATCTGGGCTCCACAGCACGTCCCTACGTGGAGAGGGCTGACCGCTAACTCTGTAGTGCCACTAACCAGGTTGCGGTACGGCCTCAATATACGGTTCGCCGATAAGGGTTGTATCTGTCGCGTCCAACACAACCAACGCCCGAACAGCTGGTGGCTCCTCAGCGTCGTACATGATCACATTCCACACCGGTTTCGCTCGCAATCCCTGAAACCGGATTGCCGCAGACGCGTGGCCCACGGGGAAGTCGACTGTTGCGGCAGCCGCTGACAAGGCTTGCAGATCGGTTGTTTCCAGGTCCCAAGCGGTGAGGAAATGGAATACAGCGAGACCTGCAAGGGCGACGGCTACCAGCCACAGTCCGCGACCTAGGCCGAAGCCGGCAGCAAAGAGGATGGCGGTACCGAGAAGATACAGCTTGCCCGCAATTGCCCGATTCTTCGGATCAGGGAAGACGTAATCGCCAACAATGTCGGCGTTTAGTTCGTCGGGGACCTGCTCGGCCGAAGCCACCTCGGCTGATATCTGAATACCGTCTCTATCCATTACTGCTCACCCGGCCCTTTGGCTGCGAGTTGAAGAGTGCCGACGATTGCGTCAAGTGCAATCCCTCGTTCCTCTTTCTCTCCTCGGAGTCGGAAGCCAGCGGTGTGGTTGGCAACATCGTCATCGCCGACAACCAAAAGGGAGCCAGACTTGGAGGTGATCGCCCTACGAACCTTTTCACCGAGCTTCCCACTGCTGTGATCAACCTCGATCCGGAGGCCATGGGAGCGAAGCTCCGCCGCAACCTCATCGGCGTAGTCGCCGTGCCGGTCGGCGACGGGAACAATGGTGCTCTGCACCGGTGCAAGCCACATCGGGAACGCTCCAGCAAAGTGCTCTACAAGCACGCCGAAGAACCGCTCGATAGAGCCAGCTTTTGCGCAGTGGATCATGACTGGGCGTTCTCTCATATTCTCAGCTGAGTCATACTCAGTATCGAAACGTTCCGGGAGCGACATGTCGACCTGAATAGTCGATACCTGCCATCGTCGCCCAATGGCGTCCTTAACATGGACATCGATTTTTGGCCCGTAGAACGCTCCTTCTCCTTCGGCCACAACGAATGGGATTTCAGCGCCCTCCAAGCTATCGCGAAGCGCGGCCGTGGAAAGATTCCAGAGTTCCTGATCGCCGACCCACTTTTCTGGTTGGGTCGAGAGATCTGCTTCGAACTCAGTGAAACCAAAGTCCCGCAGCCACTCAAGAACGAACTCGAGGTGCATGCCAAGCTCAACGCCCAGCTGATCCTGGCGACAGAACGTGTGGGAGTCATCTTGGGTAAAGCCTCTTGCACGCAGGAGCCCGTGGAGCACACCCGAGCGCTCGTTGCGGTACACCCCGCCGAGCTCGGAGAGTCGAATGGGGAGGTCTCGATATGACCGCGTCTTGGACTTGTAAATGAGTACGTGGAAGGGGCAGTTCATCGGTTTGACCCGATACTCCTGTCCGGCGTCCATCTCCATGCCCGGATACATATTCTCGGCGTAGAAGTCAAGGTGGCCCGATGTCTCCCAAAGATCGGCCTTTGCAAGATGCGGGCTCACCACGAAGTCGAAGCCGTACTTCTGGTGCAGGCTGCGACTGTGGTCTTCTATCAATTTGCGCACCAAGCCGCCCTTGGCATGCCATACAGCCAAGCCGGGCCCGAGGTCTGATGGGAAGGAGAACAGATCCAGTTCTGGCCCCAACTTACGATGATCTCGCTTACCCGCTTCTTCGAGTCGGTGCAGGTACTCGTCCATCGCCTTCTTCGACTCCCATGCGGTGCCGTAGATACGTTGCAGCTGAGGGTTCTCTTCTTTGCCTCGCCAATATGCACCTGAAGTCCGCATGAGCTTCACTGCCTTTATGCGCTTGGTACTTGGCACGTGAGGCCCTCTACACAGGTCGATGAACTGCTCAGTGTTGCGATATGCCGAGACCAGGTCACCCTCGGCATCCATCTGAGTTGGGTCGACCGTATTGATCAGCTCCACCTTGAACTCATGGTCAGCAAAAAGCTCCACAGCAACTGCCCTACTCATCTCTTCGCGTACAAAGAGTTGATCCTCCGCAATGATCTCATGCATCCGTTCTTCGATTCGTTCAAGATCTTCAGGCGCAAAGGTCCCATCAATCTGGAAGTCGTAATAGAACCCATCTTCTATGAACGGTCCAATACCGAATGTGGACCCGGGAAACATTCCCAGAACGGCCTGAGCCATCACATGGGTGGCGCTGTGCCGGATGATGTTTCGTCCAGCGTCCGAATCCGCTGTGATCACCGCAAAGTCACCACCTTGTTCAGGGAGCGGCCTAGTCAAGTCCAACTCCACACCATCAATAGTCACCGCCAGAGCGGCCTTACCGAGGCTACGACCGATTGCTGTCGCTACATCGAGCCCCGTCGTCCCTTTTGGGAAGTCGTGAAGCGATCCGTCGGGGTAAGTCAGCTGCATGGTGTCTCCAGAGTGTGCGAGGCCAGCGTAGTGAGTCGGCGGAGTTCTCGAGACTTTATTGCGAACAACGGGACTTGAGTTCGCGAAATCCAACACTCTTGCTGTCTTGGGCAATAATCTCCGGTATTGATACGACGTTGACGAAGCAGGAGCAGCAAATACATGGTTCTCGGACTGTTTACCAAGAAGGTCACCTTGGATGGTTGGAAGTTGTCAGACGACCTCGCCCCTGAAGGCATCGACCTCCCCTGCCCATGGTGTTCTTCCAAAACTGCTGCTCTCGACACCGAATGCCCTTCTTGCAGCCACCCCTTCGGGTAATTCGCACCACTGGTCAGCCCTGACGGGTTCCGCCACCGGCAAGCCCGCCGCCTAACCGAGCCTCTTAGTGCCGGTATTTGTGAAGCTGCGGTCGGTGGCGCTTACCTCGAAACCGAGCTTTGCATAGACTCGCAGAGCACGCTTGTTGGCCCCGTCAGCGTATAGCTCTCCGGTACTGCAATTTCTGTCCTCGTAGAGGTAACGCAACCCCTCACTTGTCATCGCCGGTCCGTAGCCGAGGCCCTGAAATCGAGCAGCCACGCCTATGACGTAGATTTCTCCGACGCCCGGCCCAACCACTTTGGTCCAGCAGAATGCTGCAATTTCGTTTCCGCTCATCCCGATGCGGAGCCCCGCAGGATCCCACCAGGCCAACCGTTGCCGGGAACGAAAGTCCTCCACAGTCCATGCTCCCTGCTCGTTGTGCCCAGCAAACGCGTCGTTGTTGACATCAATCCAAGCAGCTGTGAGCGATTCGCCGAACCCGGTGAATACAAGGTCACTGGCTCCCTTCGGCGCGCTTGGTAGCGGTGCCGACAACTTCAG
>CAXMSI010000013.1:4068-16186 GCA_964196085.1 uncultured Acidimicrobiia bacterium
CCTGTCGAGAGCGAAACCCTCGTCCTCAAGGACCGCGTCCCACATCCCGTCCTTACTCCACCCGGTGAGCTGACCCGTGGATGACCGCTGTTTGGTGGCGATGAGCTTGCGCGCCACGTCACTGCTATCGGCGACGACCTCGAAGGTTCCACCGGCGCCAGCGGTTTGCAGCAATCCAACCACATCGCCACCAAACTCGGCTATCCAACCGGGCTCACCATCTAACAGAGCGATATGTTTGCGTTCGCCGAGAACTGTTGCGCCAGGGATGTCTGGGTTGTTCAGTAGCTTTCCGACAGAAACAGTATCTGAGGGCGAAACGGGTCGAATCGTGATCACATTGAAAGGTTAGGCGATGCAGGGAATCAGTTCTCCTATCCTTACCGCAATGAGCAGAGTCGGAATCGTGCTGGGAGGTGGAGGCATTACCGGCGCGTCCTACCAAATAGCGGCTCTCATGGCGATCAACCTGGCTACTGGGTGGGAACCCAACGACGCTGTTGTAATTGTTGGAACCTCTGGAGGGGCCACAGTTGCAGCCATCACCCGCGCCGAGCGCCTTGATCTAAGCTCGATCGCTCTTGACTCTGAACTGCCAGACGATGTTGCTGACAGGATCGCCAACCACCTGTACCGAAGAGGCTCGCTCAGTGGTGTGGGTAGGTGGATCAGAAAAGGACTGCTCCCGGGACTCCGCAGACCCGGACTCAACCTAGCCTTGGGCGCCCCCAGCCGCCACGACCCGCGAGGCATTGGGGACTGGATGGATCATCTCCTCGGTCAGGCAATAGAAGGCTGGCCCGATAAGGCCACTGTTGTGGTTGCCTTCGATATCGATGAGCGCAGGCGAGTTCCGTTCGGAACAGTCGCAGCCCCAGAGGTCTCACTGAGAGATGCCATTTCGGCTTCGGCCGCTGTGCCTGTTGTGTTCCACCCCCATGAGATTGATGGCCGGTTCTACGTTGATGGCGGCGTGTCATCGGGAACCAACGCTGACCTAGTACTTGGCAGCCCGGCGCCTCTTGATCTCATACTCATCATTGCTCCCATGGCTGCCGATGAAGAAGCACGATTTCGGCGCTTCCGGCCAGACGCCGTCTTAGACCGAGTTGGCCGAACTGCCCTCGACGACGAGATCGAGCAAATCAAGGAGACGTGGCCCGACACCGACGTGGTTGTGTTCAAGCCGCGCACCTCAGTACTCAAAGCGATGCGCCCGAATCCAATGGATGCAAGTCGAGCGGTACCAACATTCATAGCGACCATGGACTCAATGAGCGCAAAGTTGGCCTCACCAGAGACTTGGTCGGTCATCAACCGACATCTCAGCCAGAACTAGAGACCCGAGCACTACGGCAAACAACAGGTAACCGAGAAAGCTAGCCTTCTTGCTATGTTCGATTTGATAGTCGTAGGGACCGGTGTGATGGGGGCAGCGGCAGCCCGACATGCTGCCCTTCAGGGAGCGAGGGTCCTCGCAATAGGAGCTTCGGAGCCCGCAAAGCCTGCACAGCACCATGGCTTGTTTGGAGCGTGGCACGACATATCACGACTCAATTGGCGATTACACGCCCACCCCGACGACACAGAACTCACGCTTCGCTCAATAGCGGCAATCTCCGATCTCGAGGACATCATCCGTCAGCCCATTTCCACCGAATCAGGGTTCCTGAACCTCGCAGCACCAGGTCTCGATGAGGGTCTCGAGGCCGCCGCACAGTCAGGCCAACAGGTTTCAGTCACCGGCCTCAACCACAGTGAACTCAAAGAGCATTCACCCTTTCTGAACCTTCCAGAGGACGTCTTGGCATACGTCGAAAGTGCCCCATCTGGCCACATCCACATACGACGGCTAGTGCAGGCTCAACGCATGGCCGCCCGAACTCTGGGTGCCGAGGTGATTGCTGGCACTGTGGTTGGTGTCAGAGCGTCTAGCTCTGGCGTATCGGTAGCGACCACCGATGGTCGCCAATACTCCGCCAAACGAGCACTCCTCGCCACCGGGGCATTCTCCAACAGGCCTGCATTTCTCCCCCGACCCTTCGCCCTCAGGAGGAAGACCGAAACCGTGCTACTCGCAGAGCTTTCCCCGGCCGCAGCAGCAGCTCTCTCAGGAATGCCAACCATCCACTACCAGGTTGACTCCCCCGTTCTCACGTCCATATATATGGTGCCTCCCCTCTCTCACCCGAACGGCAAGGTCATGATGAAGTTCGGGGCGAACACACGCCACGACACGTATCTCAACTCTCCGACCGAAATGGAAGACTGGTACCGAAACGGGCCGAGCAACCGAGCTATCTATGATCTCCGTTCCGAGTTCGAACCGCTCTTCCCCGGGCTAGAAGTATTGAACTGGCACACTTCTCGATGTGTGATCACGTTCACTCCGCACGGTCACCCCATCATCGACACGCTGGTCGATGGCCGGTTGTATGCCGCCACTGGCGGAAACGGACATTCTGCCAAGTGGTGTGATGGGATTGGCGGCCTAGCCGCCTCACTTGCTCTCACCAACCAGTGGACCGACCCAATCGACCCCCGCCGATTCAAGGCACAGTTTGTCGACGAACAACACGAATGGACAGGCCGACCGTTGGTTTCGGAAGGCCTCGGAGGGTGACTAGCTTTGCCGAGACGCTCTGGTCCTATCCCTCCCCAGCCAATGTGTGGCAGCTCAAGTGATACTCGGGGTTCCCAGGTCTGGTGTAGCACTGAAGGGACGGGCCAGCCGGTGGGCCAGAGCGATTCAACGCTTGATCAGCCCAGATCCTTGCTTACGCACTCTCAGGTCCGGCCCGCCCCTTCCCACTCTGAGTCGCGGAGGATCCGTCTGGCGGGTGCATTGAGTCGACGCCCGCCGTTCGGGATGGCCGTCTGTACGTTGGTCCGCGTGACGGGTTCTTCGGAGCCTACGGGACCCCGTAATCCGCTCCACTTGCCCTGCTTACCCTTTAGGCTTGGGCACATGGCTCGACTCCTCCTCCTTCGACACGCACCCACCCCCGAGACCGGGTCAAAACTCACCGGTCGGCTGCCAGGTGTCTGGTTGGGAGACGCCGGCAAGGCTGCGGCTAAGCGGACCGCAGACAAGCTCAAGGACACAAAGATCCACGCCGTCTACCACTCGCCCCTTGAACGGACGCTTGAAACCGCTCAGATCATCGCCAAACCACACGGACTTGACCTCGTAGAGGAACAGGGCGTCATCGAGATCGACTTCGGGACTTGGGCTGGCCGATCGTTCGGCCAACTACGCCGAACAAAGCTGTGGGAGACCGTACAGACTGTCCCCTCCCAAGCAAGGTTCCCTGGCGGCGAGTCATTCGTTGAAGCTCAGTACCGAGCCGTAGCTGCCTGCGGCAAGATCGCTGCCGAAATGAAAAAGCGAACAGCCGTGATTGTCAGCCATTCCGACGTCATCAAGCTGATCATCTCCCACTACCTCGGCCAGCCAATCGACCTATTCCAACGCATCAACATCTCCACTACCTCCGTAAGCGTCGTCCACCTCAATCCGGAGTCCCCGCCGTTTGTTGAGGTGGTCAACGGAAACGGAGTCAGCTTATGATCGAACTAGGCCCAGCGGAACTTTTCAGAGCCGACGCCCAAGGAGAGCCCGGTGCGCGGACATTCTTTATCCACGCTACGGCAAATGGCGAGTCGTTCTTTTTTGTCTCGGAGAAGTATCAAATCGCCGCGCTTGGAGAGCTAAGCCTTCAGTTCCTAGACGACACCAACGTAGCCTCCGACGATGAAGCGGTAACCCGGCTCGCCTCGCGCCTCGACCATGGGCTGCCACTCGGCGAGCCCACCTTTCGCGTCGGCGGCCTACGGATTGGCATTGAGGAAAGCGAAATGATCACCGTTGCTCTTGAATCGGTCGACCCTGACGACGAGGAAGTGACCTTCGTTGTCGCTCCTGAACAGCTCAGGGCTGCCGCTGAACACGCCCTCGCTGTAGTTGGCAACGGCCGACCAATCTGCGCTATTTGCGAGATGCCAAAGGAATCGACAGGCCACTTCTGCGCTCCCAATGACAGCCGACTCAACTAGTCCTGTCCCGCTCGAGGGTCCAGTTGCCGAGGTCCTTGGCCTGCTGCCTGACGCCTCAAACGCGACCCTCCTTGCCAAGGATGCCAACGGCACCTTGGTGGTCTACAAGCCTGACAAGGGAGTTCGTCCTCTTCACGACTTTGATGCCCGAACGCTATCTGCACGTGAAGTACTGGCCAGCAAAATCGACATGGCCCTCGGCTACGGCGTGATCCCCGAGACACTATTCATGGACGGACCTCACGGATGGGGTTCGGCCCAGCGCATGATCAGCGAGGCCTTCGAAACTGACCCTCGCCCCATGCTCGCCGGCCCCGACGAACGCCTCTGGCCATTGGCCGTCATCGACATCGTTGGAAACAATGCCGATCGAAAACTGGGGCACCTCCTCATTGAGGAAGGCACCGATGAGGTGTGGGGCATCGACAACGGCCTCATGTTCCATGCTGAACCCAAACTTCGATCTGTACTCTGGGGATTCGCTGGAGGCGCAATCCCAGACGCACTTCTCCCTGGGCTTTCTGCTTTGATAGCTGCCTTCGATGAAGGCCTCGAGACCGAGATCGCTGAACTTTTGTCGGACGAGGAGGCGGCGTCAGCCAGACGGCGAACCGTCGCTTTGATCGCCAATCCCGTTCATCCTCAGCCTCCGACCGACCGTCACGCCGTGCCGTGGCCGTGGTGGTAGGACACGCCGGGACATTGACTGAGCCGTCAATTGAGGTCTGGGATGGACGACCAACAAGGCAGCAAGACCGGCCTTGAGCACAGTCACCGACTTGGTCCTAGATATTGATTAGGTGCGCTACCACCCCTAAGCCGTCAGCTGACTTCCACCCAATGCGTTCATAAAACTCACTAGGTCCGTCACGATCAGTGAGCAGTACCCCACGCACTTTCGGGAAGCGATTTGCACAACGTTCGACTAGCTGAGTTGCAATACCCAGCCTCCAAAAGTCGGGATGCACCAGCAAGTCTTGTAGGTACCAAACACTCGCTTCGTCCGATACAGCGCGGGCCAGGCCGGCAAGCCTGCGGCCACGCCACGCAGTGGTGAGGTACGTACTGCCAGCGAACGCTGCCTCAAGCGTGCCGGGGTCGTGAGTGTATGTCGACCAGCCAACTGCTTGATACAACGGGAGCGCTGTTTCAATGTCGGGAATCTCCTCGGAGAACCAAAGATCCTTCATCTCATAAGCTTACCTCTTGTACTGTCATCCTGCGAGCGGTTCTATCCCTAGAATCGACCCATGACCTACGACTCCATTATCACAGAAGCCAGAGCCCTACTACCTTCAGCAGTCGACTTCCGACGCGCGATGCACCGCGACCCAGAGGTTGGTAACCACCTTCCTCGCACTCGAGAAAAGGTGCTCGCCGCGCTCGAAGGCCTTCCACTTGAAATTACTTTGCACGAATCTACATCTGGGATCGCAGCCGTTCTTCGTGGAGCCAAACCGGGACCGACCATCATCCTCCGCGGAGACATGGACGCACTGGACATGCCTGAGAATTCTGGCGAACCTTTCTCGAGCGAGAACGCCAACAAAATGCACGCCTGCGGCCACGATCTCCACACTTCGATGCTCGTCCACGCAGCGAAACTCCTCTGCGCACACCAGGCTGAGCTGGTCGGCCAAGTCCTGTTTATGTTTCAGCCTGGGGAAGAAGGCCATGCTGGCGCCAGAGAAATGATCAATGAGGGACTATTGCAAACCGTCGACCCGACACCTTCGGCCGGTCTCGCCATCCACGTCAGCCCCATATACGCATCCGGCACGATGTCAACGCGCCCCGGAGCACAGATGGCAGCCGCGGACAAGGTCGTAATTACGGTCCAGGGTGCAGGGGGACATGCTTCGGCTCCACACGGAGCCAAGGACCCAGTGGCGGTTGCAGCCGCAATCCTTACAAATATCCAAGTCGCAGTGACCCGACAGGTGAGCGTGTTCGATCCCGCAGTCGTGACCTTCGGCATGATCTCGGCCGGCAGTGCTTACAACGTGATCCCCGGAACAGCCGTAATGACCGGCACCTGCCGAACGATCTCAGAGGAGAGGCGGGATGCGATTCACGCGATGCTTGCTGAAGTGGCAAGCGGAATCTCCGCGGCGCATGGCCTTACCGCAGACGTCGAAATTCATCGTGGGTACCCTGTGACCGTCAACCACCCTGAATGGACTGCTGAGCATATTGACTTCATGACATCAGTGTTTGGAGACGAACGGGTCATCGAGATGCCAGATCCAGTAATGGGCGCAGAGGACTGGTCATACGTACTTCAGCAGGTGCCCGGAGCGATGGTGTTCCTCGGTTCGTGCCCACCCGAGTTCGAACCCGGCGACGCACCGTACAACCATTCAAACCTGGTCCGTCATCACGAGCAGGCAATGGCCACGGGGATAGCCCTGTACGTAACTACCGCCCTCCACCATTTGGCCTAGGCGTACGCCAAAACGGTGAGTGAGTACTTACTCACCTGTGGTATTGTCTTCTGATGCCCACCCAACAGAGCCGAGCGAAGCCGCTGTCAGCTGACGATCGGCGCGCTGCCATCGTGAACGCGGTCCTGCCTCTTTTACTCGAGCGCGGCCAAGCCACCACCACAGCTGACATGGCCGCGGCAGCCGGGATTGCCGAAGGGACTATCTTCCGCGTGTTCCCCGACAAGGCAGCAATTCTCATGGCAGCGGTTCGCGTCACAATCGAGCCCAACGCAACCGAAGACGCCATTGGGGCTATCAATGCTGATCTACCCCTGTCCGGACAGCTCCTCGAGGCAGCCGAGATTCTGACAAACCGGTTCCAAAAAGTCACCACACTCATGGAGGTGATACACACGCTCCCTCATCGCAAGAAGGGTCCCTCTCCTGAAGGCCGTCGTATGTTTTTTGCTGCATCGAAAGCCGTGACCGCATCGCTCGTTGCACTTTTTGCCCGGTCGAAAGACCAACTATCGGTTAGCCCTGTGCTGGCTGCCAGAACTTTTCGGGCGTTGGTATTCGCCGATGCTCACCCAATGACTGTTCGCGACGACACGGTCAATTCGTCGGAGATGGTTTCCATTTTGCTTCACGGTGTCCAACGTCCCGAGGAGAAGTAGACAACAGATGCTTTGGAAGATTCTTCGCAAGTACCTAGCACCGTTCTCCAGGCCATTGGCCTACGTTGTCCTGCTCCAGCTAGTGGGGACCATCGCTTCGCTCTACCTCCCCTCACTCAACGCTGACATCATCGATAACGGGGTGATCCCTGGGGACACCGCCTACATCGTTCAAACCGGAGTCTGGATGCTTGGCATCTCATTAGTCCAGGTGGCGGTGACAGTCGCTGCGGTGTATTTCGGGTCTAGAACAGCGATGATGTTCGGACGTGACCTTCGGTCATCAATCTTCTACCGGGTAGGGGAGTTTTCCAGCAGAGAGATGGCTCGCTTCGGAGCCCCCTCCCTCATCACTCGAACAACCAATGACGTCCAGCAAGTTCAAATGGTCGTTGTTATGAGTCTGACAATGATGGTATCGGCCCCAATCACGATGGTCGGTGGGGTCATCATGGCCGTACGGGAAGACGTGGGACTGTCGTGGCTAGTGGTCGCTGCGATTCCGGTCCTCGCTGTCTCGCTCGGACTCATCATTTCCCAAATGATCCCAGGCTATCGCAAGATGCAAGGCCACATTGACACGGTCAACCGGGTCCTCAGAGAACAAGCGACTGGCATCCGAGTCCTCCGAGCGTTCGTTCGTGAACCATTTGAGGTCGAACGCTTCAGACGAGCAAATACTGATCTCACCGAGGTATCGGTGAACGTTGGCCGTTGGATGGCTGCAATCTTTCCTGTCGTCATGTTGGTCATGAACGTTGCAAGCGTTGCCGTGTTGTGGTTCGGAGCAGGGCGAATCGACGCGGGATCAATGCAGGTGGGATCGCTTGTTGCCTTCCTTGCATACATGATTCAGATCCTGATGTCTGTGATGATGGCCACCTTCATGCTGGTCATGATCCCCCGCGCCGCAGTCAGCGCAAAACGCATAGGTGAGGTGCTCGACGCGGTTCCATCTGTCGTCCCTCCCGAGGACGGTGTTGCCGAACTCACCCTGAGCGGGCACCTTGAGCTACGCGACGCTGGCTTCACATACCCGGGTGCAACGGCACCAGTCTTGGCCAATATCAACTTCTCCGCCGAGGCCGGGCAGGTCACAGCCATTGTCGGCTCGACCGGCTCGGGCAAGACGAGTTTGCTTGGCCTGATACCGCGACTGTACGACGCTACTGCAGGCTCGGTGCTGGTTGGAGGGGCCGATGTGCGAGACATCGAGCCTGAACTCCTTTGGTCAAAGATCGGACTCGTGCCACAGATCGCGTACCTATTCACAGGAACAGTTGCCTCGAACCTCAAGTACGGCAGGCCAGATGCCACCGAGGAGGAAATGTGGGCTGCTCTCACCGTCGCCCAAGCAAAAGAGTTCGTTGAGGCGATGCCTGAGGGGCTCGACTCCCCCATCTCACAAGGTGGGACCAACGTTTCTGGAGGCCAACGTCAACGCCTGGCTATTGCACGGGCTCTGATCCTAAAACCAGAAATCTACTTATTCGACGACTCATTCTCCGCTCTTGACCTCGCCACCGACTCACGCCTGCGAGCCGCCCTGCGACCAACAACCAAGGACGCGACCGTGCTTATCGTCGCCCAGCGGGTCTCCACCATCATCGATGCCGACCAGATCATCGTGCTAGAGAACGGTTCGATCGTGGGCAAGGGAACCCACGGCGAATTGCTGGAAAGCTGTCAAACGTATCAAGAAATTGTCGCTTCCCAACTCGAGGCGGGGGTAGCGAGATGAGTAACCGGGACATGAACGCAACCGAACGGGTTTCTGGCCAAGGAGGGCCAGGTCATGGTCCCATGGGCAGTGGTCAGGTCGGCCAAAAGGCGTTGTCATTTGGCTCCAGCATCAAGCGACTTATCCACCGCCTTCGACCTGAACGAGTGCGTGTGTCCATCGTGATCATTGCAGGAATCGCCAGCGTCGCGCTATCTACCCTCGGCCCTCGAATTCTCGGCCAAGCCACCGACGTGATCTTTGCTGGGGTCGTCGGAGAACAACTCGAGGCGGGGATCAGCGTTGACGAAGCCATTGCTGGGGCCGAGGCGACTGGCCGCGGCCAAATTGCTGACCTTTTGAGGCAGATAGACGTGATTCCAGGTCAGGGGATCGACTTTGAAGCCCTGGCCGGTGTATTGGTATTCGCCATTGTGCTGTATCTGGGTTCAATGGTGCTGTCATTCCTACAAGGATACCTCCTCGCAGATGTCGTTCAACAGACCATCTTCCAACTCCGTTCTGACGTTGAAGACAAGCTCAATCGACTTCCACTTCAGTACTTCGACCGTCAACCCCGAGGCGAAATTCTGAGTCGGGTAACCAACGACATCGACAACGTTTCGCAAAGTCTCAACCAAACCCTCTCCCAACTTCTGCGGTCGTTGCTGACTGTGATCTTCGTGGTTGGCATGATGTTTTGGATTTCGTGGACCCTGGCGCTCGTTGCACTCCTGAGCATTCCTGTGACTATGGCAATTGCTGGAGTCATCATGAAGCGTTCTCAAGGGCACTTCATAACGCAGTGGAGAACCACTGGCGCTCTCAATGGACAGATCGAGGAGGCATTTACAGGCCACTCTCTCGTCAAGGTCTTCGGTCGACAGAAAGAGATTCAGGAAACGTTTGAAGTGCAGAACGAGGCGCTCTTCGATGCCAGCTTCTCGGCCCAGTTCCTGTCGGGTCTCATCATGCCGATTATGACGTTCGTAGGGAACCTCAACTACGTAATCATCGCTGTTTTAGGTGGCCTGCGAGTGGCAAGTGGAACCCTAAGTCTTGGCGACGTACAGGCCTTCATCCAGTACTCCCGCCGGTTTGCTCAGCCTGTCACGCAGATAGCGTCTATGGCGAACTTGTTGCAGTCGGGGGTTGCATCAGCCGAGCGAGTGTTTGAACTCCTCGACGCTGTTGAAGAAGATCCTGACAGCCACCTCATCGATACGCTCGGGAATGCAAAAGGCTTGGTCGCTTTCGAGGATGTCTCGTTTCGGTACGACGAAGATCAGCCCCTCATCGACAATCTCAGTCTCACAGTGACTCCCGGCCAGACCATCGCAATTGTTGGGCCTACCGGAGCTGGCAAGACAACCCTTGTCAACCTCATCATGCGGTTCTATGAGCTCGACAGTGGTCAGATCACGATCGATGGTCATGACATCTCGGAGATACCTCGATCCGCGCTCCGATCCCGAATCGGCATGGTTCTCCAAGACACGTGGCTGTTCAAAGGCACCATCTACGACAACATCGCCTACGGACGGCCCGACGCCTCGAAAGACGAGGTACTTGCTGCAGCCAAGACAACCCTCGTCGATCGCTTTGTGAGTTCACTTCCCGACGGCTACTCCACAATCATCGACGATGAGGGCAGCAACGTAAGCTCTGGAGAGAAGCAGCTGATTACGATCGCCCGGGCCTTCCTCGCTGACCCAGCACTACTGATCCTAGACGAGGCAACCAGTTCGGTCGATACGCGTACGGAGGTCATGGTGCAGCACGCAATGGCAGCCCTGCGATCAGACAGGACCAGCTTCGTGATTGCTCACCGGCTTTCGACGATCCGTGACGCGAATGTGATCCTGGTGATGGAAAATGGCCAAATCGTGGAAAGTGGCAGCCACGATGAACTCATTGAACTCGGCGGGTCCTACGCAGCCCTCTACAACACACAGTTCGAAGGGGCCGAGAGCTAGCGAGTCAACCGATGTTGACAGCCGTTTCGGACACCGTTCCGCCTCAGGATCCGGAGAACGATGAGAACGACTCAGGAATTCCGCCTCTTGTTGCCGGACTCCTTGGTGTAATCGCCGGAGCCGGACTCTTGGGAGGTGGCATCGCGTATCGCCGTCGGAACAAGGACGTATAGGCGGCGACTCACCTGTATGGAGATCTTCGAATTACGCTGACATGCCGCCAAAAGTTGAGAACGCTAAGCGACAGTTCGGGATCGGATCGAAGGAGAGCGGCCCAGCTGCGGTCTTGCTACTCCTTCTGGCTTTTACCGCGACCAGTTGCACCGCTGGCGACGCGTTCCCCATGTACAGCTGACCGAAACCTCCCCCGCCTCTGCGGCTGAAACCAGATCTGTAATTTTCCGAGGTTGGACGCATGGGAGTCGAATCCTCTAGGAGGAATGTCGCATTTATCACCATACGCGACCCGCCCGGGTCTAGTATCAGCGCACTTTCACCATGGGAGGGAAAGAATGTATACAGATCGTACGCTATGGATCATGCAGATTGTGATGGGTATCTACTTCATCGCAATTGGGGTGGTTCACTTCGTTGTCCCAGAAGGCCTACCGGGCATGATGGCCTGGATGTATGACCTCGACGACAACGTTCACCTGTTCGCCGGGACAGCCGAGATTCTTGGTGGCCTGGGCCTCATCCTGCCCGGCTGGCTAAAGATTCAGCCCAAGCTGACAACGCTTGCCGCCGAGGGCCTGGTCCTCATGATGGCCGGGGCGATTGTCTATCACATCTCCAGAGGCGAGTACGGGAATCTCGCGACCAACGTCATAATCGGAGCCGTCGTGGCTGTAATTGCATACGGACGTGGCAAGAAGACACCCCTAACCGTTTAAGCGTTATCGGAGGAGGTGAACCCTGCAAGTTGTCTCAGGCAACTTCAAGGTTCACCTCTTTTGCTTTTCAGTACTGTTATCAATTGACTAGGTCGATTCCATGGGTGATGCAGAGAACTCCAAAGGGCCCGACAACCGTTCCGATGGGTCGGTACCGTCTGAAACACCTGCGTTCTAACCCATCCTCCCGCAGAAGGAACTACCCAGCACCCTCTTACCCGCATGTTCGAGACAGGAACGCCGACGTCTCGCTTTACAGGCTCGGCACAATCAGTATTCTCGATCGTGCCGCATTGTCCTGATAGGGTGACTCTGTTCCAGAACGGGGGTTTGAATGAGCGAGAGTGTCGCACTGGCACCAGTAGACGGG
>CAXMSI010000014.1:0-338 GCA_964196085.1 uncultured Acidimicrobiia bacterium
CGACCTTGAGACCCTGCTTGACGGGATTGGGGCCCTTCACGCCCCACCCCTTGCAGCTTCCCCCGATGATCGTGTGCTCAGGGTGGGTGCGCTCGATGCCCAGCCTGGGAATCCCGAGGAGTTGGTACCTGCCCTCGGAGGGCTGGTTGCTAAGGGCCTGCAGGTGGTCCTTGCAATGGACGGCCAAGCTGCAGCGACCCGAGTCGCGAGGCAACTCGGCGATAACGGGTTCGCTCTCGCTCAGCAGGAGCGTGTTGTCGGACGGGAGAACGCTCTTGTTAGCGATGGGATTCATCATGGTTTCATATTCGCTGCTGCCAACGTGGCTGTGTTAGGTG
>CAXMSI010000014.1:348-16183 GCA_964196085.1 uncultured Acidimicrobiia bacterium
GTTCCCCGATCGCGGGATACTGAAGTCGCCTTCACAGACCTCACCCCGGGTGATTTCGTTGTTCATTACCGACATGGCATTGGTGAGTTCGAGGGACTGGTAACCCGTACGATCGCAGGGGTTGAACGCGACTATCTCATCGTGGCCTATGCCGGAGAGGACCGCTTGTACGTGCCTACCGACCAGCTCGCAGCGGTACAAAAGTACTCGGGTGGAGAGACACCACGACTAAGTCGGATGGGTGGCTCCGATTGGGCCAAGACCCGCGGCAAGGTTCGCCAGGCTGTCGCCGCCGTTGCTGAGCACGTAGTGTCGTTACACCGAGAGCGTGCTTTGGTGTCCGGGCATCCTTTCGCCGCTGACACGCCATGGCAGCAAGAGATGGAAGGAAGCTTCCCTTTTGAAGAGACTCCTGACCAAATCACAGCAATCAACCAAATCAAGACCGACATGGAAGCGGTCTCGCCAATGGATCGACTGGTCTTTGGAGATGTTGGGTTTGGAAAGACTGAGGTAGCCATTCGCGCTGCCTTTAAAGCAGTGATGGGGGGTAAGCAGGTGGCAGTCCTCTGCCCAACGACCTTGCTCGCCCAGCAGCATTTCAAGACGTTTCAAGAGCGAGTCGATGGATACCCAATTGAGGTAGCGATGCTCTCGAGGTTCCTTACAGCCAAGGGTCGCAAAGAAGTAGTCGCCAAGCTAAAGACGGGTGAAGTGGATCTTGTGATTGGAACCCACGCCCTCCTGGCTGAAGCGGTTGCGTTCAAGAATTTGGGGCTGCTCGTTGTTGATGAGGAGCAACGGTTCGGGGTCGCGGCGAAAGACGCCATTCGCCGAGCGTCTCTGGGAGTTGATGTCTTAACGTTGACAGCTACTCCGATTCCAAGGACTTTAGAGATGGCCCTGACAGGAATCCGCCAAGTCAGCCAGCTGAAGACGGCCCCCGGCGACCGGCGGCCAATCCTCACCTATGTAGGTCCGTACGACAGTCAGTCGGTCTCCGCTGCAATTCGACGAGAACTCTTGCGGGAAGGGCAGGTGTTCTATGTCCACAACAGGGTTCGATCGATTGACATGGCGGTAGCCAAACTCCGGAAGCTGGTACCGAATGCTCGCATTGCTGTAGCTCACGGGAAGATGTCGGAGGGCCAACTCGAACAAGTGATGCTGGACTTCTGGAGTGGTGAGTTCGACGTGCTCGTAGCTACGACCATTATTGAGTCAGGGCTTGATCTCCCAACCGTGAACACGTTGATTGTCGAGCGGGCTGACATGCTTGGATTAGCTCAGCTTCATCAGCTCCGCGGTCGCGTTGGCCGCTCGAACAAGCGGGCTTATGCCTACATGTTCCACCCAGAGGAGCGTGTGCTTACCGAAACCGCTCACAAACGATTGCAAGCAATAGGCGAAGCGACCGAGCTCGGCGCAGGGTTTCAGGTCGCCCAGAAGGATCTCGAAATCCGCGGGGCAGGGTCGATTCTTGGCGAAACCCAGTCTGGGCACATAGCTGCTGTTGGGTTTGATCTCTACGTGAAGTTAGTCAGTGAGGCAGTTAGCGAACTACAAGGGCTTCCAATGCAGCGCCCCGCGGTGTCGGAGGTTCGCATTGAACTGCCGATCGACGCCCACCTGCCCGCTGATTACATCGATGACCAACTGGCAAGGCTTGAGGCATATCGCAAGCTTGCGGTTGCCGAGTCAGCGGCCGACGTTGATGAGATGGAACAAGAATGGCGTGAACGGTTCGGCGAGTTGCCCCAAGAGGCGGAAGCATTGATCGGTATCGCCCGTCTTAGAACCGAAGCCGTGCGTATTGGCCTTGGGGAGGTGTTGGCACTCCGAAATGAAGTGAGGTTGGGACCGGTCGATTTGTCTGCCTCCCAGGAGGTTCGGCTACAGCGGCTGGCTAAGCGAGCTGTGCTCAATCCTCAGGAAGGACGTATCTTTCTTCCAATGCCTCGGAGCAATGTCGTAGCCAACCTCATTGGTTTTATGCAGCAAATGTGGCCGGTGGAGTCTGCCCCCAATTCCGCCGGCAGTCGGTCTGAGTAGGCCATTAGGCCAATCAGCGGTAGACTGTCGGCTTACCCCAGATACCTACGGAATGCTTCCCATGAAACGACTCCTTTTTGTACTTTCGGCCTTGGCGCTTGTCATCACAGCGTGTGGTAGTGGCGACGCCGCTGTTGCAACAATCGGCACTGAGATTATTTCCTTCCAGGACCTTGCTGACTTGCGCCCTGGTGATGACGCTCGGACGCCTGAAGACACTGCCCGCGACCTGGAGTTGATGGTGATCACACGGATCCTTCGTCAGGGTGCTGTTGCCTTGGGGATCGAAGTCACCGATGAAGAGATTGCCGCTGAGCTCGAACTGATCAAGATCGATGTTGTGGCCGCTCAGGGCATTCCATGGGAAGAAGTTCTTGAGGCTCAACAATTGACCGACGGTCTTGTGGATGAAATTGTTGTGCAGCAGCTCCTTCAGACCGGAATGTTGAAGCATTTCTCTGCCACGCTCGACCTAACCGATACTGAGCTCAACGCTGCCTTTAACTCTCAGATTCAAGCTCTCTCCGATGTCTGTGCCTCCCACATCCTGTTCGACGCAGAAGATGAAGCTTTGGCCGAAGAAGTGTTGGCAACTGCTCTTACAGGCGATGAGGAGCTGTTTGCCGAATTAGCTGTAGAGCACTCGATTGGTCCGTCGGGTCCTGACGGTGGCGATCTTGGATGCGCTTCTCCCGCAGGTTACGTCCCAACGTTCGGTCAAGCCACTCTCGATGCTGAAATCGGCGTTGCTTACGGCCCGGTTGAGACCCAGTTTGGCCACCATCTGATTCTGGTCACCTCACGAGAGGTGCCAGTGCTTGAGGACATCGAAGCCGAGATTCGTGAAAGTGCGCTGTCTGACAAAGCTACCAACTCTGTCGCAGAATGGTTCCAGGGCGTCCTTGCGGAGGCTTCTGTGACCATCGACGAGGCTGTTGGCACTTGGGACACCAACTTGCAGTCTGGGCAGCTTGGAATCACTCCTGCTGGATAATGCGGGCCCGATTTGGATCACCGGGTTGGGCCCCGGAGATCTTGCTTCCGCTTCGCTTGAGGCGTTGGCTCTCCTAAAGGACACGTCAAAGCGAGTCATCTGCCGAACGCTGCATCATCCTGCGGCCCTAGAGCTGGCCGAAATCAGGAACATCGAGGCCACCGACCGGTTCTACGAGGAGTCTGAACGGTTTGAAGATGTCTATCAAGCTATTGCAGAGTTCGTGGTCGATGCTGCTGATGATGGGCCCGTCATTTACGCTGTCCCGGGTGGGCCGCTCATGGGTGAGACCGCTGCTGGGGTCATCCTCGATCTGGCTAGATCTAGCTCGATTCCGGTGCACGTGGTGGCCAGCGAGTCCTTCGTCGAAGCCTCACTACGGGTCCTTGAGCATGATGCGCTGAAGGATGGACTCCAAGTTCTCGATGGGAGAGACCTGAGCGACCCCTTGTTCCTGCATCTCCCAACCCTGATGGGGCATGTGGACGTTCCGGTTGTTTTGGCCAACGTGATTGGCCGTCTCCAGTTGCTGCTGCCTGACAATCAGCCTGTCGTGATCCTTACCGACCTAGGAGCGGCAACAGAGAACGTGCAAACGATTGCATTGTCCGAAATTGATCCGTCAGTTGCTGGGTTGCGAGTAAGCCTCTTCTTCTCCCCGGTTTTGAACGGCCTCCCAGGAGCGATTGCAACCATGCAGAAGCTTCGCGTCGAGTGCCCGTGGGATGCCAAGCAGACCCACCAATCCATCCTTCCTAACCTTGTTGAGGAGGCGTACGAGTTATACGACGCAATTGTTGCTTTGGACCCCGACGGAGATGGGGAACCCGATTGGATAGCGTTTGCCGAAGTGGAGGAAGAGCTGGGTGATGTGCTCCTTCAAGTCCTTTTCCATGCCACGATGGGCGCTGAGACCGCCGCTTTCAGCCTCGACTCTGTGGGTGAACAGCTCCGACAGAAGCTGACCCGGCGGCACCCTCACGTATTCGCGGATGGGAACGCTGAGACGGCTGACGAGGTCCTTGTTACGTGGGACGAGATCAAGTCCCAAGAGAAGCACAGGGATTCGGTGCTGGACGGGGTTGCTCAATCAATGCCTGCCGTTGCTCGGGCAGCCAAGATTCAGCAAAGGGTCGCAAAAGTGGGCTTCGATTGGGCCGAATTGGCTCCCGTTGTCGCCAAACTTCATGAAGAGATCGCCGAGCTGTTGGCTGCAACCACGGTTGAGGGACAGTTCGAAGAGTTTGGCGACGTGTTGTTCTCCCTTGTGAACGTTGCACGACACCTCTCAATCGACCCCGACCAGGCAGCAAGAGCTGGTGTTGCCAAGTTCGAACGACGCTTTCGGATCATGGAGTCGTTGTGCCAACAAGACATGTCTACGCTGAGCGTCGAGGAGCTCCAGAAGCTCTGGGAACAAGCCAAACAGTCCTTGGACGATGAAGAATCATCGGTACATTGACGTCAGACAAGGAGACTGCCTTGAGTGCCACCACAATTTCACACGTGCATGCCCGTGAAATCTTAGATTCTCGCGGGAATCCAACAGTTGAAGCGGAGGTGACTCTCGCCGGCGGAGCCTTCGGACGCGCAGGGGTGCCTTCCGGCGCTTCCACTGGATCTCTTGAAGCTGTTGAGCTTCGTGACGGTGGCCCACGCTTCTTGGGCAAGGGCGTTGAGAACGCGGTCAACCATGTTCTTGAGACCCTTGCGCCAGCTGTTGTGGGCATGGATGCTCTTGATCAGGAGTTGCTCGACGCCACCATGATCGAACTCGACGGCACCCACAATAAGGGCCGCCTCGGAGCCAACGCGATTCTGGCCGTCAGCCTTGCTACCGCTCGAGCTGCTGCGGGTGCACAGAACGTCCCGCTCTTCCGTTATCTGGGTGGCCCCACGGCTCGGGTGCTACCGGTTCCCCTTCTCAACGTTCTGAACGGCGGTGCCCACGCTGCCAACTCGATTGACATTCAAGAGTTCATGCTCGTGCCAGCTGGCTTTGATACCTTCAAGGAAGCACTCCGTGCAGGTGTTGAGATCTACCAGACGCTCAAGAAGGTCCTCGGCGGCCGTGGCCTAGCAACCAACGTTGGTGACGAAGGCGGATTCGCTCCGAACCTCGCCACCAATCGCGAAGCTCTGGAACTGCTCGTCGTCGCAATTGAGGAGGCCGGATATACCCCTGGTGAGCAAGTTTCGCTTGCCCTCGACGTGGCCGCCACAGAAATCTATCGAGAAGGAAAGTACCAGTTCGAAGGTGGAGAACAGACCTCGACAGAGATGATTGATTACTACGTGACCCTCGTCGATGACTTCCCGTTGGTATCGATTGAGGATGGCCTCGACGAGGCTGACTGGGCAGGATGGATTGAACTTCAAGAGCGCCTTGGGGACAAGATCCAACTGGTGGGTGACGACCTGTTCGTGACCAACAACGAGATCCTCAAGCGTGGAATCCGTGAGAAGGCTGCCAACGCGATCCTCATCAAAGTGAACCAGATTGGTTCACTTTCTGAGAGCCTGCACACCATTGAGACAGCCGAGCGTGCCGGGTTCGGTCGAATGATCTCCCACCGTTCAGGCGAGACTTCGGACTCCTTCATTGCTCACCTCGTTGTGGCTACCAACGCGGGCCAGATCAAGACTGGTGCGCCCGCCCGGGCCGAGCGCACGGCGAAGTACAACCAGCTGCTACGTATCGAGGAGACTTTGGGTACTCAGGCTTCCTACGCCGGATGGGCTGCCTTTAGAGGCATTGCATGAGAGCCAAGCTGCTCGTTGTGATCCCAGTCGTATTGGTTCTGGTGTTAGCTGGAACTGCCACGAGCATGTTTCCGTTCCGAGAGCAGAGCGCCCTCGACGCGACGATGGCGGCTACACAACAAGAGCTTGATACTTTACGCTTCGACAATGCGCTCCTAGAAGAAGAGGCTGAGGCCTTGAACGGGCCGTCCGAGATCGAGAAGGTCGCCCGCGAGGAACTTGGATATGTCTTCCCAGGAGAGGTTCCGTACGTAGTTGTTGAGTCGGACACCCCGACGCTTCTCGTTGAAGTTGAGCCGCCCCTTGATCCGGCAGCACCTTGGTACTCTAAAATTGTGGACTTCTTTACTGGACGAAATGTCGATAGCTCACTCTGAGCTAAGAGCTCTGGTTGGTGCCCAGGTTGGTCGGCCCATGCGTTCAGACGTCACTCGGGTGGGGGCTTGCAACCTTGGGCTCCCGACAGTTGTAGGCGTACCGCCATTTCTTGACGATGGGACACCGTTTCCAACCATGTACTGGTTGTCGTGCCCGCTGGCTGTCAAGCGGATTGGTCGCCTTGAGGGAATGGGTGCTGTGAAGCAACTCCAAGAGTATGGAGTTGCCAACCCAGAGTTCGCACAAGCCCTCGAGGAGCGACACGCTGAGGTGGCCATTGAACGAGACCGCGAGATTGGTGACCGACAGGGTCCTCGGCCCTCGGGGGGAGTTGCGGGCACGACTACTGGAGTCAAATGCCTCCATGCCCACTATGCCGATGAGGTCGGGGACGGACGCAACCCGGTGGGAAAGGTCACTGCCCCTTTCGTGGAGCCCCTGAACTGCCCCACTCCTTGCGTTGTGAAGAACAGTGGAATCTGGGAGAGAAACCCTGAGTGGTCTGAGCCGAGATGAAAGTTGCTGTCTTCGACATTGGTACTAACACTGTTCGAGTGTTGAGCGGAAACTTCGTCTCGGGAGAGTTCATCGAGACTGTTCGGGATTCCAGGGTGGTCAGGCTCGGCCAGGTTGTCTCAGCGACGAAGAGGTTCCATCCAGATGCCGTCGAGCGAACACTCCAGGGTTTGGCCGAGCTGAGGGCGCTGTTTGGAGACGTTGACCGGGTCGATGCTGTAGCAACCTCGGCAACTAGAGATGCCTACAACCGAAACGAGTTTCTCGATGCAGCTGCCGAGGTTTTGGGTATCAGACCTCGGATGATCGCTGGGAATGAAGAGGCGAGACTCTCCTTCTCTGGGGCTACGGCCACTTCAGCGTTCGTCAAGCCCACGGTGGTGATTGATGTGGGTGGCGGGTCCACCGAATTCGTCTTCGGCTCTGATTCAGTCGAATACGCAGTAAGCCTCAACATGGGCTCGGTTCGCATTACTGAAGACGTTATTGCGTCGCGCCCAGCTACCAGTGCAGAACTGGAAGCAGCCCGCGTTTGGCTGGAGGAAAGGCTCAGTGGGTTGCAGCTACCCAGCAAAGCCGCAGCAGTGGTGGGAGTTGCCGGCACGTTCACTGCCTTGGCCGCGATTGACCTTAAGCTCAAGACGTATGATCGAGATAGGGTGCACGGTCACGTGATGCCAGTGGAGCGGATTGGGCAAATTGCAACCCGGTTGGCAGGCTTGTCCGTGGCCCAGACCGCTGAGATACCGGGCCTGGCAGCTTCCCGAGCCGAGGTGCTCCTCGGCGGCGCCCTGGTGGCGCTGGCCTCTGTGAGTGCTACGGGGGCTTCCGAGGTGATTGTCAGTGAGCACGACCTGCTGGACGGACTGTTGGCCCAAGTGGCTGCGAGAGCCTGAGGCACCCGCAACGCGCGGAGGGATGTAGGCTCTTACCTGCCTCGCCTCGGTGGCGGAATCGGCAGACGCCGAGGACTTAAAATCCTCTGCTCGAAAGAGCGTGTGGGTTCAAATCCCACCCGAGGCACTGTTCAAACCTAACGAAAACTGAAACTAGCGACTGAGACGGTGTGGTTAGTTCCTAGTTCTTAGTTGGGTTCGTTATGACGCCAAGAATCCGCCGTCCACTGTGACAGTGGATCCGGTCATGAAGCTAGAGGCATCGGATGCAAGGAATACGGTCGGCCCCTCGAACTCTTCGGGTGTGCCCCATCGGCGCATTGGTGTGCGGCCGCCGATGATGGCCCTCTCGAAGGCTTCGTTGCCTTGAAGTCCGCCACTCATATCGGTGCGAATGAAACCTGGGGCGATCGCGTTGACCCGGATCTTGTGCTTAGCGAGGGTGATGGCCAGGCTCTTGACCATGTGCAGGACTGCAGCTTTCGAGGCGCCGTAGTGGGCTGAACGTGGCATGCCAATCACCCCGCCCATAGAGCCGGTGACGATTAACGAACCACCCGTTCCTTGTTCGATCATGTGGTTCGAGATCTCTCGGAGGGTCAGAAAGACGCCTGTAACGTTGACATCCATCACTCGTTCCCACTCCTCCTTAGGGAACTGTGTTGGAAAGGAGCCCTCGCCAGTTACTCCTGCGTTGGCGACAGCAATGTTGATCGAGCCAAACGCGGCCACTGTCTCCTCCATGGCAGCCCTGGTGGAACTTTCATCGGATGCGTCCATCTGGACTGCGATCACGGTGGTCCCGTACTGTGACAACTCGGCCACAGCGGCCTGATTCTTTTCAGGGTTGCGACCCCAAATTGCAAGGTTCGCCCCTGCCTTCGTCAATCCGGTAGCCATTGAAAGCCCGATTCCACCGTTGCCACCGGTGACGATGGCGTTCTTACTGTTGAGAGAAAACTTTGATAGGTCCATACTTCGATTCTAGGGGTTGATTCCCGTCGCGCGATTACACTCTTCTGAATGCTCCCTGATCTCGATGCTCTAGCTTCTGCTGCGATTCCTACGTCGCTTACCTCGCTTGTAATCAGCGGGTCCGTCGACCCGCTGGCGGTGGCAAGAGCCGCCAACGGTGACTGGGCTGAGGTCTCGTACTTCCGCTCCATTGGCGGCGAAGAGCTCGTTGGCCTTGGACGGGCGTGGTCCACAAGTGGCAAGGGTGGCAAGTCGTCGTTCGCCGCTGCTGCAAGCGAGTTCGAGGCTCAAGGTTTTGCAAGGGATGTGCGAGCGCTTGTAGGGTTTGCTTTCCAAGCTACTGGGACCGACTCTGAAGAGTGGAGTTCCTTCCCGCCACTGGAATTGGTGGTTCCTCAGGTGTTGGTTCGCCGGGTCGACGGGGAGGCCACCATCGTCGTCACCCTGCAGGCTGGTCAGGATCCAGCCGAGGTCCTTTGGAAGCTTCGACAGCTCAGCCTCTCGGGTGATGCTCCCAGAGCTCCATCTGAGATTCGGGTCGAATCCAGTCCAACTGCGAGTGAGTACCGAGATTCTGTTGCGGAAGGGGTAGCTGCCATCGAGTCTGGTCAGCTCACGAAGTTGGTTCTAGCTCGCCGTCTGAAAATTTCTACCGATGTAGCCCCCGATCCCTTTGCTGTGATGGCTGCATTGGGCGAGGAACAACCAGGTTGTTATCTGTACGGTTGGAAGCGGGGAGAGGCAACGTTCGTGGGAGCTAGCCCAGAACTTCTCGCGGAGCGGGCCGACGGCTGGGCAAGATCCATTCCCCTGGCAGGCACCGCACCGCGCGGGCGAAATGACGGTGCCGACGTCCAAATCGCTGCAGAGTTGCTCTCCTCGGCAAAGGATCAGCATGAACATCGAGTGATGATTGATGACATCACCGAGCGGCTTGCCCCGCTCGTCAATGGTCTCACCATCTCTCAGCCGACAGTTGAGAAGTTTCGGTATGTGCAGCATTTGGTCTCCCGAATCACCGGACCTGTGCGAAATGGCGAGACCGTGCTCGACTTGGCACATGCAATCCACCCCACTCCTGCCGTAGGTGGCGTGCCCCACGATGTGGCCCGCTCGCAGATTGAGGATTTAGAGGGCTTTGATCGAGGTTGGTATGCGGGCGCTGTTGGGTGGATGGAACCCAATGGCGATGGGCAGTTGGCTGTAGCAATCCGCTGTGCCCTATTACAGGGTCGAGAAGCCATTCTCTACGCGGGCAATGGAATTGTGCGGGATTCAGACCCTGAGCTTGAACTACAGGAAACTCGCTGGAAATTTCGGGCTCTTCTACGACATCTCGGCGAAGCGTAGTTCTATCACCACAGGTGCCCCCTGTGAAGATGTCCCGGCTAGTTGGTTAGGGCCTGCTTGACAGCGGCGTTCAGTGACATGTGGAGCTGTCGGTTGTCGGTACGATCGGTGATGATTTCGATCACACGGCGCGGCTCCGATGTTGCTAGGAGGCTTCGCTCAAGCGCGTCACCGGTCTGTACGATTTCGTGGATAAATCCCGCTCCACGGGCAAGAGCGCCAAGGTCGACCTCGTGGGGGGTGGACAGCAGTTCGAATGGCCCCGGGGTTGTTGCCTGAGGGAGAAAGTGGAAGATGCCTCCACCGCCGTTGTTCACAACGATGATGGTGAGCCGCACTCCAAGGTTGGTTGCAGTGAGCAAGCTCCCATGGTCATGTAAGAAGCCGACGTCGCCAATCAGCAGCAGAATGTCGTTACCGCTGATGGCAGCACCGGCGGCCGAGGCAATGACACCGTCAATACCGTTGGCCCCACGGTTGGCATGGACCTTGACTTCAGCATTGCCAGCAAAGGCATCGAGGTCACGAACAGCCATCCCAGACCCGACGTAAACCGCCCTGTCGCCGGCCTTCCTGGCGATCATCTCGGCAATAGCGGGTTCTGAAGGGAATGGGAGGTCGTCGAGCGCACCAGACACCTGAGAGTCGGCACCAACCCACGCCTCAAGCCAGGAGTCCGCGGCGGGACTCGCAGACTCGAGGAGTGCCAGGATGAACTGGCGAGAATCGACGTCGAGTACCAAGTGCGAGCTGGCATTTGGATCTCGCCAACCGCCCGAGTCGACCAGAATCTGGGGGACAGCAGCGTTGCTGCTCAGCCATCGGTTGAGCGCTTTAGAGGTTGGGATTGTCCCAAACCTCACGATGCCTGTGGGCCTGAGCAGTCCGTCGAGTTGCTCAGACTGAACAAGCTGATCGATGTGGGTTATGGCCGGGGTGCTGCGGTTGCCATTGAACAGGATGTCGCCAGCGAGAGGGATTCTAAGGGTTTCGGCCAAATCCCAGGCTAGTTCAGGTGCGCCTTGACCGGCAACAATAAGTGGTCGCTCCCCTAGGAGCATCTTGGTTTGCTGGATCATTTCTGCTGTTGGAACGAGTACGCCTCTGACACCGGTGGGATAGTGGCTGGCTATTGAGGCGTCCCCGGGAACGGTTGTCGGGGCCAGAGGTTCACGGAAGGCCAGGTTGAGATGCACTGGGCCAAGTGGTTCAGTTGTCGCCGCGGTGGTCAACCGCGAAGTGTGCCCAATGAGGCGCTGGAGCCACAATTGATCAGGTTCTGGGGGCCCCGGTGAGAACGAGTCCTTCACGTGTTGGCCGAAGATGCCGGCTTGGGCCAGGGTCTGAGGGGAAGCAATATCGTGTTCTTCGGGCGGGCGATCGGCTGTGAGCAGGATCAAGGGGATGCGAGAAAGCAGGGCCTCTGCAGCTGCTGGCAAGTATTCCGCCGCTGCAGTCCCCGAGGAGCAGATGAGTGCTACCGGGTGTAGGTCTGTGGCCTTAGACAGACCGATCGCAGCAAAACCTGCTGAGCGTTCATCAAGGATTTTGTGCAGGTTGAGATCAGGATGCGCGTCAGCAGCGTAGGCAAGTGGTGTATTGCGCGACCCGGGCGAGAGAATTACATCGACAACGCCGTGGCGGTGAAGGGCTTCCATGACACCATGGCTGGCTGCGTAGTTTCGATTTGTAGATTGCATGAGGTGCCAAGATACAAGGTATATGGCAGTGAAGCATTTCGGTGGAGGCAAACCTGTGGCGGTGGTCTTGCACGGCTTCTCGCAACACTCCCAGAGTATGAAGGAGTTTGCCCAGTTCTTCGGCCCTCCGGTGTTGGCACCGGATCTTCCAGGCCACGGCCTCAAGCCGAAGCTACCTGCAACGATGGAAGCTGCAGTGGCTGCTACAACCGACACTGTCCGAGTGTCTGGATGCCGGGTTTTGATTGGGTATTCGCTTGGTGGCCGAGTGGCTTTGCGCGCAGCTCTTGAGCTCGGTTCAGAGCTCGATCTGTTGGTACTCGTCTCAGCAACGGCTGGTATCAGTGATGAGAGCGAGCGGTTCACCCGTCAGCAGGCCGATGCTGCATTGGCTACCAAGATTCGGACCGACGGATTGGCTGCTTTCAACGAGGCGTGGGCCGAGCTTCCAATTTTTTCTGGCCTGCAGGCACGCTCCGCCGCTTGGCATGAGACGAACCGGTATGTGCGAGGACAACATATCCCAGCTGCTCTGGCTGAGTCACTCGAAGGAATGGGTCAGGGTGCCACACCTCACGTGACGGATGCAGAGTTGAGATCCCTCGCCCCAGTAACGATGTTGCTTGCCGGGTCTGCTGATCTCAAGTATGTCAAGGAAGCCAAGCGGATGGCCTCACTTGTGCCCAATGCTGTCCTCGACCTACACCCCACAGCCGGCCACGCCCTTTTAGGAGAAGACCCAGGTTGGGTTGGACGGCGAGTAAGGCTGAGGGTTTAACCACTCCAAATAATCCCCAGGCTGAGCACGGTCGCAAAGATCACTTGAAGTCTTGCCGTGGCCTTCAGAGCCTCAATCAGAGGCGGCCCAGCCACCTCTTCTGTGACAATCTTGATGGGCTTCACAGCAAACGGGGCGGTGAGCACGGCCCATCCTGCCCTGGGGGGTAGGAATTGCAACCATGCGCCGACCCCCACAATCAGAAATGCTCCCCAGATCAGGTAGCGATATAACTTTGCCGTTGCGGGTCGCCCCATTCTGACAGCCAAGGTCCGCTTGCCAGCGGCCTTGTCAGTGTCGATATCCCTGATATTATTGACAACAAGGAGGGCTGTGATCAGGAGTCCGATTGCGGTGGCAGCAACCAGAGTCTTCACATCGACGAACTGATCGTGGACGAATCTGGCGCCCATTGTTGCCACGAGTCCAAAAAAGACGAAGACCGAGGCCTCTCCCATTCCCTGATACCCGTATGGCCGCGGTCCCCCTACGTATGTGACGGCTGCAATGATCGAGGCCACGCCGATGACAAGGATTACCCAGCCGGCAATGGAGTAGAGGTAGATGCCTGCAAGTGCAGCGAGTCCGAACGCCATGACGGTTGCACGCTTAACTGAACTCGCAGAAAGGAGCCCTTCGGCCACGACACGTGGGGGTCCGATGCGGTCAGGGGTGTCGGCGCCCTTTTCAGAGTCGAAGACGTCGTTGGCAAAGTTTGCGCCGATCTGGATGGCGACTGCACCGAACAGGGCGGCCGTGGCAGCATCCCAACGGAACACGCCGTCGAAGGTGGCCAACGCTGCGGCGATCATTACGGGACTAACTGCGGCGAGAAGCGTAGGCGGGCGAGATGCAAGGATCCAGAGCTGTAGGCGAGACATGTTCGGCAGTTTGGCAGAAAAGTGAGCTATGAAACGGCCAGAGAGTGCCGACTCGTGTCACGTAGGTGTTGGGAACGGTACTGCGGTGCTGGTTAGTGTTGATAGGTACGGTCGCACTTCTCGTGCTCGACAGGGAAGTAAGCTGGGGCTCATGGCTGAATATCTTGTTTCGGAAATATTCGATCCCTCCGAATGGGATGTTGTGGATGGCTTTGACTTCACTGACATCACCTATCACAGGGCAAAGTCGACTGGGGCGGTTCGGGTCGCCTTCAACCGCCCAGAGGTACGAAACGCGTTTCGTCCCCACACAGTGGATGAGTTATTCCTCGCCTTAGATCACGCCCGTCGATGGTCCGATGTTGGTTGTGTCTTGTTAACTGGGAATGGACCATCGGCCAGTGATGGTGGTTGGGCCTTCTGTTCTGGAGGCGACCAACGCATTCGGGGCAAGCACGGATACGAGTATCAAGGTGGCGATGGCACGGTGGACAAGGCCAAGCTCGGTCGTCTTCATATCCTTGAAGTACAACGGCTGATCCGGTTCATGCCGAAGGTGGTCATCGCGGTAGTCCCTGGGTGGGCCGCTGGAGGAGGACACAGTTTGCACGTTGTTGCGGATATGACCCTTGCATCGGCGGAACATGCCAAGTTCAAGCAAACAGATGCCGATGTAGCCTCGTTTGATGGCGGCTATGGCTCGGCATACCTCGCCAGACAGGTTGGGCAGAAACGAGCCCGAGAGATCTTCTTTCTTGGCAAGACCTACTCAGCTCAAGAGGCTCACGACATGGGCATGGTGAATGCTGTCGTACCGCATCACGAACTTGAAAAGGTGGCTCTTGAGTGGGCGACGCTGGTGAATGGGAAGAGCCCAATGGGGCAACGGATGCTGAAGTTTTCCTTCAATATGATCGATGATGGACTAGTTGGGCAACAGCTGTTTGCTGGTGAAGCGACACGACTTGGATACATGACTGACGAGGCCGCCGAAGGAAGAGATTCATTCCTAGAAAAGCGGGATCCTGATTGGTCCGATTTTCCTTGGTACTACTGAGCCCAGATGGCAGTTGAAGATTGGCTGAATGCGGCCGCCCGACAGAGGCCCGATCATGTGTTTCTGGAGACGGAGACCCAAGCGGTAACGTTCTCCGAAGCAGAACACTCGGTGGGGCGATTTGCGGCTGGCCTTCGTCAGCGAGGTGTTGCTGACGGGGTACGTGTAGGGGTCTATGGTCAGAACTCCGTCGAAATGGTGTTGGCCATCTTTTCCATCCTTCGAGCCGGTGGCGTGGTGGTGCCACTCGGTTCTCGGTTCACCAAGGCTGAGTTGGTGCAGCAAGTTGTTGGTACCGGCGTCCGTGCCGTCCTGTCAGTGACCGGCCAGATGCCCGATTTTGGAGTGCCGGTTCTTGCCCTCATAGATAGCGGGGGAGAGACAGTGGTTGGAGGTACGCATCACGACGCCGACGAATGTGCGGTGGTGCACACTTCTGGGAGCAGCGGCTCCGCCTCGGGTGTCCGCCTGTCGTGGGGAAATTTTGAAGCCTCGGCTCGAGCTTCCGCAAAGCACTTAGGGCATGGCGCCGATGACCGGTGGCTCCTGGTGCTTCCTGTGCACCATATTGGCGGGCTGTCCGTCTTGGTCCGCTCGGCTCGGCAGGGCTCGACTGTTGTCCTGCGGGAGTCATTCAATCCTCAGAGAGCGAAGCTCGACCTGGGCGAGGTGACACTGGCGTCCTTCGTCCCGACCATGTTGAGCCAGGTGATTCCATTGCTGGACTCGATACCAGCTGACCTCAAAGCCGTGTTGCTTGGAGGTGGGCCTGTGCCTTCATCGTTGTTGAGAGCTGCAGCGAACCTTGGCTTGGTAGCTCTTCCCACGTATGGGCAAACCGAAGCGTCCAGCCAGATAGCCACATTGCCTTTGGAGGGGCCGGCAGGAGCGCTACAGCCGCTCGAAGGCATAGAGGTTCGAGCGGTGGGAGCTGATGGCTCAGAACTCACTCGCGATCTGGTTGGCGAACTGGAAATCCGAGGACCGCAAGTCTTTCTTGGCTACGAGGGTGGACCGTTGAGAAAGCCGACTGATTGGCACCGAACGGGCGACTTGGGGTCGATCGATGATCGCGGCTTCTTGCAGATTGCGGGTCGGAGTGATGATGTGATCCTGTCGGGAGGCGAAAACGTACACCCGGTCGAGGTTGCAGACGCGCTGATCAGGGCGGGGGCGAAAGATGCTGCCGTATTCGGGATACCTAACGAGACGTGGGGTGAGGTCGTTTCGGCCGCTGTTGTCACCGAGCTCCCTCTGAAGGAGCTGGAGAAATCGGTCAGGCGGGAGTTGGCTGGATACAAGGTTCCAAAGCGGTGGGCGTTGGTCAACTCGCTTCCCCGCAACTCGATGGGCAAGGTCCGTCGCGACCAACTCCCAGGGTTACTCAATGAATGATCTGAGCCTCGATCGTGGGCGGGTCATCCCTGGGGCGGATCTCGTAGAGCGATTCTCGAGATCTGGTGGACCGGGTGGCCAGCACGCGAATAAGACGTCA
>CAXMSI010000015.1:0-314 GCA_964196085.1 uncultured Acidimicrobiia bacterium
CACCTCTGAGCCAGCGTCTTGGAACCCCACCATCGCTGCGCAGTGAGCAGCCATGGCCGCTCTGGATCGACGGATGAACTCGGTTGGATTGTTCTGCTTCATTACTGCAGCCGCGTCAGGAGAAATGTCGTTTGGGAGGTACGTCATGGGGTCGTGCGCGGAGGTTTGATCGGTCACGATGTCTGCTGGAAACTCGCTCTCAAGCAGCGTCGGGAACATGTCAGCAGCGTTGCCGAGTACTCCGATTGAGATGGCCTTCCCTTCTTGCTTGGCCTGGAGTGCCACCTCGGCACCGTGGTTGAGGTCTCTGGCTT
>CAXMSI010000015.1:324-3051 GCA_964196085.1 uncultured Acidimicrobiia bacterium
ATTGAACGTTGGTCAACGTCGATGCACAACGCAACGCCATCGTTCATCGTGACTGCAAGCGGTTGTGCTCCGCCCATCCCACCAAGCCCAGCGGTTAGTGTGATCGTCCCTTTCAGCGTCCCTCCGAATCGCTTGTTGGCAATGGCAGCGAAGGTCTCGTAAGTTCCCTGCAAAATGCCCTGCGTACCAATATATATCCAGGAGCCGGCAGTCATCTGCCCGTACATGGTGAGGCCGAGTTCTTCGAGTCGTCGGAACTCTTCCCAGTTAGCCCAATCGGGTACGAGGTTTGAGTTGGCAATGATGGCCCGGGGCGCCCATTCGTGGGTGCGGAAAACCCCTACAGGCTTTCCTGATTGCACGAGCAATGTTTCGTCGTTGTCGAGCTCCTTGAGAGAAGCGGTGATAGCGTCGAAGGCTTCCCAACTGCGGGCCGCTCGGCCGGTACCACCATAAACCACCAGCTCGTTTGGATTTTCAGCGTTGGCTGGGTCAAGGTTGTTGTGGAACATGCGCAGAATCGCTTCTTGTTGCCAGCCTTTGCAACTGATCTCAAGTCCGGTATCTGCTTTTACTGGTCGTGGTCCGCTCATTGAGAGATTGTCTCACAAAGCCGAGGCATCTAGGCGTTTGGGGGCTGATCTTTTTCCGGCTTTGCTCTTTGCTCGCCGAGACCGATCCTTTCTGCTGCTAGTAATGTGTGCCTCCGGTTGATCGTGAGGAACAAACATGAGTGTCACCCTTTCGGGTTTGGGAGCTTCGATTGGCGACGTGGTCGCTGTTGCTCGAACTGGCGCCGCCGTCGAGATGTCGGCCGCTGCTCTGGAGCGTATGACGAGCTCGCGGCGCATCGTCGAACGCCTTGCAGAGACGGAGCCAACCTATGGGATCTCCACTGGGTTTGGAAGCCTCGCGAGTGTGTCCATTCCACATGACAAGCGGGCTGCATTGCAGGTTGCGCTTGTACGATCTCATGCTGCGGGGATGGGACCCCTTGTCGAGACGGAGGTTGTCCGGGCGATGATGTTCTTACGCGCTCGTACCCTCTCGCTCGGCTACAGCGGTGCTCGCCCTGCCACAGCACAACGGTTGCTCGACTTGCTCAACAACGGGATCCATCCCCACGTCCATGAGTATGGATCGCTGGGTGCCAGCGGTGATCTCGCCCCGCTTGCTCACGTGGCGTTGGCGCTCATAGGTGAAGGAACGGTTGAAGTGGCTGGCGAAGATGTGCCAGCCGGGGAGGCACTGGCAGCAGCTCAACTAGACCCCGTTGTTCTTGCTGAGAAGGAAGGTCTAGCACTCACCAACGGTACCGATGGGATTCTCGGAATGTTGTGTATGGCAGTGGCTGATGCCAAATTGTTGCTACAAACCGCAGATGTGGTGACAGCACTCACGGTCGAAGGCGCTCTCGGAACCGATCGGGCATTCGCTGCAGATCTCCAAGCGCTCCGGCCGCATCCTGGGCAGGCTGCCTCGGCTGCGAACCTCAGACACCTCCTGCACGAGTCTCCCCTGATAGCTGGGCACCGTCATGATGACGACCGAGTCCAGGACGCATATTCCATTCGCTGCACTCCTCAGGTACACGGAGCTGCAAGAGATACGCTTGACCACGTGATTCGCGTCGTCGAGGCGGAACTCCTTGCTGCCATTGACAACCCTATGGTGATGCCTGACGGACGGGTTGAATCAGGTGGGAACTTCCATGGAGCACCTCTCGGGTATGTCGCTGATTTTCTCGCCATTGCCCTCACTGATGTCGGCATGATCTCTGAGCGTCGCATGGATCGACTACTCGACAAAGCTCGCAGTCACGGCTTGCCAGCCTTTTTGGCTGGTGATCCTGGCGTGGACTCCGGGCTCATGATTGGTCACTACACCGCTGCGAGTATGTGCGAAGAAAACAGGCGGCTTGCGACTCCGTCGAGCGTGGACTCCTACGCCACCTCAGGGATGCAGGAGGACCATGTGTCCATGGCCTGGGGAGCTGCTCGAAAACTGCGCAAGGTCGTGGACAACTTGGCGCGGATTTTGGCGGTTGAGCTGGTTATTGCTGGTCGTGCCGTTGATCTCAGAGGACCGACCTCGCCCGCTGCCGCCACAGGTCGCGTGCTTGAGACGCTCCGGAGCGAAGTTGACGGAGTTGGCCCAGACCGCTTCTTGGCGCCAGACCTGAAGGCAGCTGAGGATTTGGTCCGCTCAGGAGCAATAGTTGCAGCTGCTACCGATGGGCTGGGTCCACTGAAGTGAGTGATCTCTCCTCGATCGACATCAGCCATCCCCTGGCAACAGGGCGGACAGCGGAGGTATTCTCCGTTGGGGAAGACCGCGTACTCAAGTTACTGAAGCCGGGCTTTGGAGTCGATCTCTTGGAGCGGGAATTAAGAAACAATGAAGCCATTCAGGCAGCAGGGGGGCCGGTCCCGGAGGTCTTCGGGCTTGTCGATCTGGGCGGGCGCACAGGACTGGTCTTCGAACGAGTTTTTGGTGAACGGATGTTTGATGCAATGCTTTCGGGGCAGGGGGGTCTGGATGAGTTCCGAGGTTCCTTCGCTGATCTCCACTCGGAGTTCCTCTCGCTACCCCGCATTGCGGGCCTGTCTGACATCAAGGACTTCCTCGCCAGCCATATCGACGCTTCGGGCCTGCCGTCATACCAACGGAGGTTGGCGAAAGACCGTCTGCTCGGGTTGCCGGACGGCGCTTCGACACTGCACGGGG